>JAXDFS010000162.1:0-3524 GCA_034665465.1 Solirubrobacteraceae bacterium | reverse complement strand
GAAGCTGCTCGGTGGTCGCAAATGAGCCGGCGCGACCGCATGCCCGTCGCCGACGTCGCGTGGCTGCACATGGATCGGCCCACGAACCTGATGGTCAACAACGTGATCTTCTGGTTCGACGCGCCGGTCGACTGGGACCGGTTCAAAGAGGTCTGCCGCGAGCGCCTGGTCGGGCGCTTTCCGGGCTTTCGCCGGCGGGTGGCCGAGTCGCGCGTCCCTTGGCGCCCGGTCGGCTGGGAGGACGATCCGCGCTTCGATCTCGAGCGGCACTTCCACCATCTCGCTCTGCCCGCGCCAGGCGATCACGCAGCTCTGATGGAGCTGGTGGGCGACCTCATGGCGACGCCGCTCGACCACGACAAAGCGCTCTGGGACATGTACCTCGTCGAGGGGTACGGCCGAGGCTGCGCGATCGTGTCCCGCACCCACCACTGCATCGCGGACGGGATCGCGCTTTCGCGCGTGCTGCTCTCGCTCGCCGACGACGCGCCGCCAGGCCCCCTCGCGCCCGCCGCACTCGCGGAGCGCCAGCGCGCGAGCACGGTGGATCTGAGGGCACGGATCACGGCGGTGGCAACGGGCCTGCGGCACGCGGCAGTGGCCATGGTGCGCGAGGCTTTCTCCCTGACCAAGTCTCTGCTCCCCGGCTCCGCGGGGTACACCGCGCTCAAGGGCGAGCTCGGGGTCGCCCAGCGCGTGGCCGCGAGCCGCCCGCTCAGCCTCGCCGACGTCAGCCGCATCGGCCACGCAACGGGCACCACTGTCAACGACGTCGTCCTCAGCGCGCTGAATGGCGCGCTGCGCAGCTACCTCCTCGCACACGGCAGCCCGGTCGCAGAGTTCGGGGCGCGCGTGCCGTTCAACCTTCGTTCGCTCGACGAACCGCTCCCCCGTGATCTGGGCAACGACTTCGGACCAGTGCCCCTCACGCTGCCGGTTGGCCTTCACGATCCTCAGAAGCGGCTCGCCGAGGTCCACCGTCGGATGGCCGAGCTCAAGGACTCGCCCGCGGCCGACCGCGCCTACGGCCTGCTGCGCGTGATCGGAACGGTGGCGCCGGCCATCGCGCGCGTCGTCACCGACATCGGCACGGCGAGGGCAACGGCGATGATCACCAACGTGCCCGGCACGCAGCACCCCGTGTCGTTCGCCGGCACCGTGGTGCGGGGCATGCTGGTCTGGGCGCCGCGGCCGGGCAGCATGTCGATGAGCGCGACGATCTTCAGCTACAACGGCGAGATCGTCGTGGGGCTGGCCTCGGACGCGGGCCTGATCCCCGACCCCGAGCGGATCCTCGCCGGGGTGGAGGATGAGCTCGCCGAGCTCCAGCGCCTGACGTCACGCTCGAACCCGACCGAGCGGCGCCTCGCCGCCGAGACGGCGGAGGCGTAGCCCCCTGCTGACTGCCCTCGCCGCGTTCCTGTATTCCCACCGCCGGCGCGTGCTCTTGATCGCCGCCGTCTGCGGGGCGGTCGCGGGGACCGTCAGCGTTGGCGTTGCCGATCGCCTCAGCCCGTACGGGGCCAACGACCCGGGGACCCAATCCGTCAAGGCCACCAACCGCTTCACGGCAGCGACCGGCCGCCAGATCGACCCCGGGATCATCGCGCTCGTCGCGTCCGGCAACGTCCGCGGGCCCCCCGCCCGGCGGCGCGTCGACCAGGTCGCCGGCGAGCTTCGGGCTCAACCGGACGTCGCGGCTGTCGTCACCTACTACGACACCCACAGCCGCGCGATGGTCGCGCGCGACCAGCGCTCGACATACGTGCTCGCGTACTTCAAGCCGCTGTCGGACGCGCGGATCAAGACCGACGCCCAGAGGATCCAGAGCGGCTTCGCCGGCCAAAGCGACGTCGGGCTCGGCGGCGTGGCGATCGCAAACGCGCAAGTCCAGGCGCAGGCCAGCCACGACCTCACGCACGCGGAGCTGCTCGCGTTCCCGCTCGTGTTCTTGCTGTCGCTGCTCTTCTTCCGCTCGCTGGTGGCCGCGCTGCTGCCACCCCTGCTGGGCGCGCTGGTCATCGTTTGCACGTTCTTCGCGCTGCGGATCCTGGCCAGCTCCGTCGACCTGTCGGTGTTCGCGCTCAACCTGACGACCGGTTTGGGGCTTGGACTGGGGATCGACTACAGCCTGTTCATGGTCTCGCGCTACCGCGAGGAAGCTGCCGCGAACGGCTTCGGCGTTGAGGCCTTGCAGCGAACGCTTGGTTCCGCGGGCCGCACGATCCTGTTCAGCGCCCTCACGATTGCGGCGGCGGCCGCGTCGATGACGCTGTTCCCGCAGCGGTACCTCTACTCGATGGGAATCGCCGGCGCGATCGGCGCGCTGGTCGCGGCGACGGTCGCGCTATGCGTCTTGCCGGCACTGCTGGCGATGTTGGGCCCGCGCGTCAACGCGCTCGCCCCGAAGAAGCTGCAACGCGCCGCCGACCGAGACGCTTGCGTCCAGGTCAGCGGCTTCTGGTATCGCCTTTCCCGGTTCATCATGCGTCGACCGGCGCGCGTCGCGGTTCTGAGCGCCGCCATCCTCGTCGCGCTCGGAATCCCTTTCACGGGCGTCAAGTTCACCCCCGTGCAGGCGGGCGTGCTGCCGACGACCGCCAGCGCCCGACAGGTGGACGACACGCTGAAGCGTGACTTTCCACCAAACGCGACCTCCCCGCTCGAAGTGGTCGTCGGCGCTCCGGCGCAGTCCCCGCAGGCGCGGTCGGTCGCCGTCCGCGTCCAGAGGCTCCCGGACGTCTCCGCCGTCGCCCCTGCACAGCCGGCCGGTCCCCGGATGTCGTTGCTGGAGGTCGCGCCGCTGCAGCCGCCCCTCAGCGATGCAACCCAGCAGCTCGTGCGCGACGTGCGTGCCATCCATGAGCCCTACTACGTGGGCGTCGCGGGTCAGACCGCGGCGTTCCTGGATCTGGAGAGCAGCCTCGCTGCGCACCTACCGGCCGTCCTCGCGGTGGTCGTCGGCGCGACTTTGATCATCCTGTTCTTGATGACCGGCTCGGTTGTGCTCCCGATCAAGGCGGTCCTGATGAACGCGCTCAACATCAGCGCCGTATTCGGAATCCTCGTCCTGACCTTCCAGGACGGAAACCTCGAGGGGCTGCTGGGCTACACGAGCCAGGGGGCGCTCGACGCCACCCAGCCGATTCTTCTGTTCGCGATCGCGTTCGGCCTCGCGACCGACTACGGCGTCTTCCTGCTGTCGCGAATCAAGGAGGCGTACGACGCGGGGGTTCCCAACTCCGAAGCCGTCGCGATCGGGCTCGAGCGCACCGGTCGCATCGTCACGGCCGCCGCGCTCCTGTTTGCGGTCGCGATTGGTGCCCTGGCCACTTCGGAGATCGTGTTCATCAAGGAGCTCGGCCTCGGCGCGGCAGTCTCGGTCCTGCTCGACGCGTCGGTCATTCGCGCGCTGCTCGTGCCGTCCTTGATGCAGCTCCTCGGCTCGCTCAACTGGTGGGCACCGCGGCCGCTGCGTCGCCTGCGCGAACGGAGCGGGCCGCGCGAGCGCGGCCGGGCCCTTG
>JAXDFS010000161.1:0-12943 GCA_034665465.1 Solirubrobacteraceae bacterium | reverse complement strand
AAGGGAGCGATGCCGCTGCTGACGCTGATCGCGATCCTGGCCGCCGCGTACGCCGTGCGCTACCGGGAGCGCATCTACGCGCCGCTACGCGGCTCGGCCTCCTGGACGGCGGCGCTCGCGGGCGGCCTGACCGCCTCGGTCATCGGCGCGCTCTTCAACGATTCCGGCCCGCTGCTGTTCGTTTTCGGGGTCTTCGTGCTCGCCTGCGCGACCGCCTACGTGCGCGGTTCCCCGGCGCTCGACGCGGAGGGTAGGATGCCGTGATGCGCATCGCGCTGGTGTCCCCGTATTCGTGGACCTATCCAGGGGGGGTGACGCGCCACATCGAGGCACTCGCGGAGCAGTACCTGGCCGCCGGCCACGAGGTTCGCGTGCTCTCCCCGGTCGATCCCGACGACCGGCTCGCCGTCCGCCTGCACCGGGGGGCGCGGCCGTCGCAGCGGCCCCTGCCCGATTACCTCGTGCCGCTCGGGCGCACCGTCGGCTTCCCGGCCAACGGAGCGGTCTCCAACGTCGCCTACGGCGTGCGCACGGTCCTGGACCTGCGCCGCGAGCTCGCCGGCGGCTATGACGTCGTGCACCTGCACGAGCCGATCGCGCCGATCCCGGGCTGGGACTCGCTGCGCGACATCGACGCGCCGCTCGTCGCGACGTTTCACTGCTACTCGGAGAGCGTCTTCGCAAACAACCTCGGCAACTTCTTCGGCGCGCGGAGGCGGCTGAACCGGCTGCACGTGCGCATCGCGGTCTCGCATGCCGCCGCCTGGACCGGGCGGCGCTTCTACGGCGGGACCTACCGGATCATCCCCAACGGCGTCGACGTGCCCGCCGAGCCTCCGGCGCCCGCTGCCGCGACCGGGGCGCGCGACGAGGCGCTGCGGATCGGGTTCATCGGGCAGTCCGTCGAGCGCAAGGGGCTGCCCGTCCTGCTGCGCGCCTTCGAGGCGCTGCGCGAGCACCTCCCCGTGACGCTGCACGTCGTCGGCGTGACGCCCGAGGAACTCGCTCCGCTGATGCTCGACGACCGCGGCGTCGTGGCGCTGGGCAAGTGCAGCGACGCCGACAAGCTCGCGATGCTCGGGCACGTCGACATCCTCTGCGCGCCCTCGCTGGGCGGCGAGAGCTTCGGCATGGTGCTGACCGAGGCGTTCGCGGCGGGGACGCCGGTCGTGGCCTCCGACATCGCCGGCTACCGCGACGTCGTGCGCGACGGCGTCGACGGGGTGCTCGTGCCGCGCGGCGACGCGACGGCGCTGGCCGAGACGCTGCGCGACCTCGCGCTGGACCCGGCGCGCCGCGCCGCGCTCGCGCAGGCAGCGCGCCAGTCCGCCGAGCGCTATGCCTGGCCGCGCGTCGCCGCCGAGGTGCTCGGCGCCTACGAGGACGCGATCGCGCTGCACGCCGCGCCGGCGCCCGCCACATCGAGGGCCCGGGCCGCGCTGAAGGTGGGCCTCATCCCCGCCGACGGCGAGCGCGTGCCCGCCCGCCGGCTGCCGACGCTCGAGCCGGCGCTGGCCGCCGGCGACGGCCCGCCGCGCGGGGGCATGCGCCTGGCGCGCCGCGCCGGGATGGGCCTCGCCGCGATCGCGGCGCTGGTGCTCGCGCTGCTCGCGCTGGCGCAGATCGGCGTCGACCGCGTCGGCCATGCGCTGCTGGCGGCAACCCCGACCTGGGTGCTGGTCGGACTGGGCCTCATGGGCCTGTCGATGGTCCTGCGCGGCGTGGCCTGGCACGCGATCATGCGTGCAGCGCTGCCCCGCTCCCGCGTGCGCCTGCGCGACGCCCTGCAGGGGACGTTCATCGGCGTGCTGATGTCCGCCACGCTGCCCGCGCGCCTCGGCGAGCCGTCGCGCGCGTTCATCGTGGCCCGCCGCATCGGCCCGGCGCGCGAGCACCTGCCGGTCGTGCTGGGCACGATCGTCTCCCAGACGCTGCTGAACATCCTCGCGCTGGTCGTCCTCGGCGTCGTGATGTTCTCGACCGTCGATCTCTTCACCCAGCACACAGCGCTGCTCGTGGTCGCGATCGCGCCGCTCGCGATTGCCGTCGCGGTGCTCGCCCTGCCGGCGCTGCTGCGCCCGGGCAAGACCTCGCGCTACTCGCGCGCGGCGGCGCTGATGCGCCAGATCCAGGGCGCGCTCGTGCAGGTGCGCGCCGGGCTGAGCGTCTTCGGGCGCCCGCGCCTCGGTGCCACGGCGGCGCTCGCCCAGCTCTCGGCGTGGGGCGTGCAGTGGCTGTCGTGCTACGTCCTGCTCGTCGCGCTGGGCCTCGACGGCCGCGCCGGCATCGGCGCCGCGGCGGCCGTCCTGTTCGCGGTCAACGTCACCGCTGTGCTGCCGGCGACGCCCTCGAACATCGGCGTCTTCCAAGCCGCCTGCGTGGCGGTGCTCGGCGCCTACGGGGTCGGCCACGCCGACGCGCTGGCCTACGGGATCATCCTGCAGGCCGTCGAGATGGCGACCGCCGTCGTCATGGGCGCTCCGGCGCTCGTCAAGGAGGGCGTGTCCTGGCGCGAGGTGCGCCTGCGCGCGATGCACGCCTCCCCGGTCGAGCTGCCGCCGCTGCCGCAGGCCGGGCTCGCGCGCGAGCCGGCGTAGGATCGCGCGCCGCCCCGTCGAAGCATGCGGCGTGACCGCCGCGGCGTACGTCTACCTGCTGCGCTGCCGCGACGGCTCGCTGTACTGCGGCTGGACGTCGGACCTCGACCGCCGCATGGCCGCGCACAGCGCAGGCCGCGGGAGCCGCTACACCGCCAGCCGCCTCCCGGTGGCGCTCGCCTTCGCCCAGGCGATGCCCGATCGCAGCGCCGCGCGCCGCGAGGAGGCGCGCATCAAGCGCCTGACGCGCGCCGGCAAGCTCGCGCTCGTGGCGGCTGCGGCCCTGGCCACCGCCGGTCCATAGGGGCGCTCGCAGCGCCGCAGACGCAGCTGCCGGCCAGGCGCGGGTAGTTGCCCGCGCACGGTCTGCGGGCGTTCGGTTCGGCATCGGCACACATTTCCATCGGTCCCCCACCGGGCGAGGATGGCCCTCGTCGTCCCCGGGGAGGATCCGATGAACCTTGCTGAGAACCTGACCTCGTCCGCCGCGCGGACGCCCGACGCGCCCGCCGTCAAGCTCGACGACGTCGTGCTGTCCTACGCCGCGCTGGACGATGCGAGCGCGCGCGTGGCCGGGCTGCTCTCCGCGCGCGGGATCGGCGCCGGCGACCGCGTCGGGGTCATGCTGCCCAACGTCCCGCAGTTTCCGGTCATCTACTACGGGATCCTGCGCCTCGGGGCCGTGGCCGTGCCGATGAACGTGCTGCTCAAAGGGCGCGAGACCGCGCACTACCTCAGCGATCCGGCCGCGAAGGCGGTGCTCGCGTGGGCGCCGTTCGCCGAGCACGCGCATACCGGCGCGGCGGAGGCCGGCGCCGAGTGCATCGAGGTGCACGAACGCGCCTTCGAGCAGCTGCTCGCCGACACCGCCCCGCTGCGCGAGGTCGCCGCGTGTGACGGGAGCGAGACCGCGGTCATCCTCTACACCTCGGGCACGACAGGCACGCCCAAGGGCGCCGCCCTCAGTCACGACAACCTCGCTCACAACTGCCGCGCGGCCGTCGGGCTGTTCGGAATGGGTGTGGGCATCGTCACACTCGGGGCCCTACCTTTGTTTCACACTTTCGGGCAGACTTGTGCCATGAATGCGACCTTCTGCGCGGGCGGCTGCCTCACGCTCATCCCGCGCTTCGATCCCGCGAAGGCGCTGGAGGTCATCGAGCGCGACCGGGTCAACGTGTTCGAGGGGGTGCCGACGATGTACGGCGCGATCCTCAACGACCCCGGCGCGGGCCGCGCCGACGTCTCGTCGCTGAAGGTCTGCGCCTCGGGCGGCGCATCGCTCCCCATGGAGCTGATGCGCGCCTTCGAGGACCATTTCTCGGCGATCATCCTCGAGGGCTACGGACTTTCGGAGACCTCGCCGGTCGCGTCGTTCAACCATCCCGACCGCGAGCGCAAGCCGGGCTCGATCGGGACGCCGATCGGCGGCGTCGAGATGCGCATCGTCGGCGAGGACCGCGCCGAGCTGCCGGTGGGCGAGGTGGGCGAGATCGTCATCCGCGGGCCCAACGTCATGAAGGGTTACTGGAACAAGCCGGAGGCCACTGCCGAATGCATCGACGGTGAAGGCTGGTTTCACAGCGGCGACCTCGGGCGCGTGGACGAGGACGGCTATTACTTCATCGTCGACCGCAAGAAGGACATGATCATCCGCGGCGGATACAACGTCTACCCGCGCGAGATCGAGGAGGTCCTCTACGAGCATCCGGCGGTCCGCGAGGCCGCGGTCGTCGGCATGCCGCACGAGACGCTGGGCGAGGAGGTCGGGGCGGCGGTCGCGCTCAAGGAGGGCGCGGAGGTCACCGTGCAGGAGCTGCAGGCCTTCGTCAAGGACCAGGTCGCAGCCTTCAAGTACCCCCGCCGCGTCTGGCTCGTCGACGAGCTGCCCAAGGGGCCGACGGGCAAGATCCTCAAGCGCTCGATCGTCGTCCCGGTGGAGCTCACGCCGCGGTGAACGTCGCCGCCGTCCTGCGCCGGCGTGCCGCACGACACCCGGCGCACGTCGCGCTGCGCGCGGGCAACAGGGAGGTCACCTACCGCGAGCTCGACGCAGCCGCCGCGCGCGTCGCCGAGCTGCTGCGCGAGGACGGCCTGCGCCCGGGCGAGCGCGTGCTGCTGCTACTGCCCAACGTGCCGGAGTTCGCCGCGGCCTACTACGGCGTGCTGCGCGCGGGCGGCGTCGCGGTCCCGCTGGATCCCTACCTCACCCGCACCGAGATCGCGGCGATCCGCCGCGACGCCGGCGGCGGGCGGCTGCTCGTCTGGCGCGACCTGCAGCGCTCGGCTCCCGCCGGCGGGTCGCTGACGGTCTTCGTGCTCGCGCCCGGAAGCTGCTTCGACGTCGCGACGGTCGACGGCGAGGCCGAGCCGCCCGCCTCCGTCGACGCCGGCGACGCGGCGGTGATCCTCTACACGTCGGGCACCACCGGCCATGCCAAGGGCGCGGTGCTCTCCCACGGCAACCTCGCGGGCAACGCGGCCGCGACCGCGCGGCGGCTGGGCTACGGCGAAGGCGACGTCGTGCTGGCGGCGCTGCCGCTGTGCCACGCCTTCGGCCAGACGTGCGGCCTGAACGCTGCGATCTCCAGCGGCGCCTGCCTGCTGATGGCGCCGGGCCTGGACCCGCAGGTCCTGCTCGAGCTGCTCGGCGCGACCGACGTCGCCTTCATGCTCGGGACACCGACGATCTATGCCGGGCTGCTGGCCGCCGACGAGGACGATCTGCTCGACCGCGTCGCGCCGCGGGCGGCGCTCAGCGGGGGCGCGCCGCTGGTCGGCGAGCTGCATGCCGCCTGGGAGCGCGCGACCGGCGTCCCGCTCGGGGAGGGCTACGGGCTCACCGAGGCGTCGCCGGTGGTCTGCCTGGACGCGGTCGACGAGACGCGCCGCCCGGGCTCGATCGGCCGCCCGCTGGACGGCGTGCAGGTGCGCGTCGTCGACGAGCTCGGCGAGGACGTCGCCGCTGGCGAGACCGGCGAGCTGCTCGTGCGCGGGCCGAACGTCATGCGTGGCTACTGGCGCCGTCCGGCCGAGACCGCGGCCGTGCTCTCCCAGGAGGGCTGGCTGCGCACCGGCGATCTGGCCTGCTGCGGCGAGGACGGCCGCTATGAGATCGTCGGCCGTGCCAAGGAGCTGATCATCAGCGAGGGCTACAACGTCCATCCGCGGGAGGTCGAGGAGGCGCTGGCCGCGCACCCCGGGGTCCGCGAGGCCGCCGCGTTCGGCGTCCCGCACCCGCTGCTCGGCGAGGAGGTCGTCGCCTGCATCGTGGTGCACATGGGCATCGAGCTCGACGCCGAGCAGCTGCGCCGCCACGTCGCACGGCGGCTGGCGCCCTACAAGTGCCCGCGGCGCCTGTGGTTCGTCGACTCGCTGCCGCGCACCGCCACCGGCAAGGTCATCAAGCACCGCATCGTCGTTCCGGACTCGGCTGCGCCACATATCGACCATCCGATATGGCTCTGAGCCAAAACCCGTGCAGTATCGGACGGCGCCCGCTACTGTCCGGCTGAGGACGAGAAGGAGACGCCTGTGCCGGCGACCGACGTGCTCGAGAGGACCCAAGCGCTGCAGACCATCCTGAATGCGCTGCGCGCGCGTCAGGAGGAGCTGGTCGACGAGGGCGTGCGGCGCATCCGGACGGAGATCGCAGGCTATGCCGCGATCGCCGACCCCGTCTTCATCGCCGACGTGCGCACGCACGTCTCCCAGGAGCACGACGCGCTCATCCGCAGCATCGAGCTCGGCCGGCCATTGCCGCGCATGGAGATCGACTTCGTGCGCCCGCGGGCGATGCGGCGTGTCGGGCGTCTGCCGCTCGGCGACTTCATGCACGCCTTCCGGATCTACACCGAGGTCTTCTGGGAGGCGGTTCTCGAGAGCGCCGACGACGAGGCGACGCGCCGCGAGGCGCTGCAGCTGCCCTCGATCATCTTGCGGTACATGAACGTCGCCGCGGGCGAGGCCGCCGAGGTCTACGTCGAGGCCGAGCAGCTGCTGCTCGAGCAGGGCGCGCGCGGGCGCCGCGACCTCCTCGACGACCTGCTCGCCGGCCGCCCGCCGGACCCGGGCCCCAAGCTCGCCGCCGCGCGGCTGGCCGGCCTGGCGCCGCACTGCACCTGCGTGCTCGTCGTGGCCGCCGCGACCGCGCCACTGCCCGACGACCACCACCTGCGCGCCTGCGCGAATTGGCTGTCGCGCGCGTTCGGCGGCATCGACCAGCCGCTGGCGGTCGTGCGCCAGCACGAGGTCGTGATCATCGCCCCGGTCGCACGCGAGGCGATCGACGGCGTCGTCGTCGCGCTGACCGCGGTGCAGGCCCAGCTCGCCGACGAGCGGCTGACGCTCGCGGTCGGCGTCAGCACGGTGCACGATGCGCTGGCCACGATGCCCGATGCCTACCGCGAGGCGGTCTCGGCCGCAGACCGCATCCGCGCGACCGGCGGCGTCCTCGCGCTCTCGACGCTGAGCGCCTTCGACTGTCTCACGCTCTTCGGCCAGGACAGCGCCCGCCGGCGCATCCCGGCCGCGGTGCGCTCGTTCGTCGCCGACGACGTCGCCGAGGGGCGCGTCCTGACGACGACGCTGCTGGAGTACGTCGCGGCGGACTTCAACGCCAAGCTCGCAGCCGAGCGACTGTACGTGCATCCGAACACCGCGCGCTACCGCCTCGCCAAGATCGAGGAGCGCACGGGAACGCACCTGCGCCACGTCGCCGACGTGCTCGACCTGCTGATCGCGATCCGCGTCGCGGAGTCCGAGTTCGACGGCCTCGCGGCCCCGCCCGTAGCGCCGCAGATCCCCTCGTAGATCCCTTCGTAGGAACGCGCCTCACGGCCTTGTGACCAAGGCACAACGGGGGCCGCCGAACTTCGGGACCGGCCGCCGATGGCCGCCTCCGGAATCGGGTCTAGCGTGCTCGCACGGAGCCGCGGTCCCCGATCGCGGCTCGTCGAGGAGGAGGAGACGGGCTTGCTCGAGGTCGAGAACGTCGTGGTGCTCTACGGCGGGGTCATGCACGCGCTCGAGCGCGTCAGCCTGAACGTTCCGGCTGCCGGAGCGGTCGCGCTGCTCGGCGCCAACGGCGCCGGCAAGACGACGCTGCTGCGCGCCGTGGGCGGCCTTCTCGGCTATCACCGCGGCGCGATCGTCAGCGGCGAGATCCGCTTCGACGGCCAGTCCACCCGTCGCCTGGACACCGCCCGCCTCGTCGCCCGCGGCGTCGCGCAGACGCTCGAGGGGCGCCGCGTGCTGGCCGAGCTGACCGTCGCCCAGAACCTGCGCCTGGGCGCCTTCGCCCTCGGCGACCGCCGGCGCGAGGAGCAGCTGCGCGACGAGGTGCTGACGCTGTTTCCCGTGCTCGGCCAGCGCCTGGGCCAGCAGGCCGGGCTGCTCAGCGGCGGCCAGCAGCAGATGCTCGCGATCGGCCGCGCGCTGATGGCCGGCCCGCGGCTGCTGCTGCTCGACGAGCCCTCCCTCGGCCTGGCGCCGATCGTCGTCGCCGAGATCGCCGAGGCGCTCGCGCGCGTGCGCGCACAGGGCACGGCGCTGCTGCTCGCCGACCAGTCCACGGCCCTCGCGCTGCGCTGCACGGACACCGCCTACCTGCTGGAGAACGGGCGCATCCGCGCGACCGGCCCGACCGCCGAGCTGCTGCTCGACGACGAGCTTCGCGCCAGCTACCTGGGCACGGGCGGCGGCCATGACCTCGTGGCCGGCGAGGCGCGGCGCTGATGCTCGCGGTGCGCGACCTGTCGCTGCGCTTCGGCGCGATCTGCGCGTTCGAGGACGTGAGCTTCGACCTTGCGAAGGGCGAGCTGCTGGCCGTCATCGGCCCCAACGGCGCCGGCAAGAGCTCGCTGTTCAACGTGCTGTCGCGCGTCTACCGGCCGCAGACGGGCACGGTGACGCTCGACGGCGAGGACCTGCTCGCCCGGCGGCCACGCGACCTCGCGGCCTGCGGCGTTGCGCGCAGCTTCCAGAACCTCGGCGTCGTCGGCGAGCTGACCGCGCTCGAGAACGTGCTCGTCGGCCGCGACCACCTCATGCGCGCCGGCGCGTTGCGCAGCGGCCTCGGCCTGGCCCGCGCCGAGGAGCGCGCGCAGCGCGACGCCGCGCGCCTGGCGCTGCGGATCGTCGGCATCGAGGACCTCGCGGGGCACGTCGTCGCGACGCTGCCCTACGGCGACCGCAAGCGCGTGGAGCTCGCGCGCTGCGTCGCGATGGAGCCCAAGCTCATGCTGCTCGACGAGCCGGTCGCGGGCATGTCGGCCGCCGAGCGCGCCGCGATGACGACGCTGCTGGCGCGCCTGCACCGCGACGAGGGGATCACGATGCTGCTCGTCGAGCACGACATGGGCGTCGTCATGCAGATCGCCGACCGCGTGCTCGTCCTGGACTTCGGGCGCCCGATCGCCGAGGGGCCGCCGGCGGAGATCCAGCGCGACGACCGCGTCATCCGCGCCTACCTCGGCGAAGGGCTCGCGGTGAGCGCGTGAGCGAGTTCCTCCAGCTGCTCTTCCAGGGCGTGGCGCTGGGCTCGACGTACGCGCTGATCGCGCTCGGCTTCGTCGTCGTCTACCGCGCCAGCGGCGTCATCAACTTCGCGCAGGGCGCGATGCTGCTGGCCGGCGCCTACACGATCTCCTGGCTGGCCACCGACCTGGGCGTGGCGTTCCTGCCCGCTGTCCTCATCGCGGTGGTGCTGCTCGCGGCGGCCGGAGCGGCATTCCAGGCGGTCGTGCTGCGGCGCGTCAGCGGCGAGCAGCCGTTCGTGCTCGTGATGATGACGATCGGCGCCGGCATCGCCGTCACGGCGCTGATCGAGGCGCTGTTCGGCGCCGACCCGCGCCTGCTCGGCGACCCCTGGGGCGCGTCGTCGTTTCACGTCGGCGCCGTCACGATCAGCTGGGTCAAGCTCTGGAGCATCGTCGTGACCGTCGCGGCGCTCGGCGCGTACTTCGCCTTCGACCGCTACACGCGCTGGGGCGTCGCCGTGCAGGCGACCGCCGAGGACGAGGAGGCGACGCTCTCGCTCGGCGTGCCGGTCCGGCGCGTGCACCTCATCACCTGGGCGATGGCGGGCGCGCTGGCGACGCTCGGCGGGCTGTTTCTCGCCGGCTTCCCGGCGTCGCCGGAGCCGGGCCTCGGCGACGCCGCGCTGCGCGCGTTCCCGGCGATCGTGCTCGGCGGGCTGCGCAGCCCCGGCGGGGCGGTCGTCGGCGGCCTGTTGATCGGCCTGACCGAGGTCATGACCTCCGGCTACGCGCCGTCCTCGCTGGGAGACAACTTCTACGCCGTCGCGCCGTACATCGCGATGATCCTGATCCTGCTCGTGCGGCCCTACGGCCTCTTCGGGCGCGCGCCGGCGGAGCGGCTGTGACGGGCCGGATGACGCTCCCGCTGCTGGTCGTGGTCGCGGTCGTGCTGCCGTTCGCCCTCAGCGCCGCGCAGCTGACCACCGCGACGTTCGTCGTGATTGCCGCGATCGGCGCGACCGGGCTGAACATCCTGACCGGCTACGCGGGCCAGATCTCGCTCGGGCACGCGGCCTTCCTCGGCGTCGGCGCCTACACCGGCGCCGTGCTCGGCGGCGACCACGGCGTCAGCGCATTCGTCTGGATTCCCGCCGCGGGGGTCGCGGCCGCGTTGCTCGGCGCCGTCGTCGGGCCGATCGCGCTGCGCCTGCGCGGGCTGTACCTGGCGATCGTGACGCTCGGGCTCGTCTTCATCGCCCAGCACGTCTTCTTCAACGCCGGCTCGCTCACCGGCGGGCCGCAGGGGCGCGCGTTCCCGGCCGTGCAGCTGGGCTCGTTCGACTTCTCGCCCGGCCAGGTGCTCGACCTCGGCGGCGTGACGATCGACTCCAGCGGGCTCTACTACTTCCTGGGGCTCGTCCTGCTGGCCGCCGCGACGGCCTACGCCTGGAACCTGCGGCGCACGCGCCCGGGCCGCGCGATGATCGCGCTGCGCGAGCGCGAGGCGGCCGCCGCGGTGATGGGCATCGACGTCGGGCGCGTGAAGATGACCGCGTTCGTCGTCTCATCGGCGATGGCCGGCGTCAGCGGCGCGCTCTACGCGTCCTATCTCTCCTTCGCACAGCCGGGCCAGTGGAGCCTGCTGATGTCGATCCAGTTCATCGCGGCCGTCATCGTCGGCGGCCTGGGCACGACGGCCGGGCCGCTGCTGGGCTGCATCGTCGTCTTCGCATTGCCGTCGCTGCTCAAGCAGCTGCCGTTCCTGCCCGCGGAGGGGTCCGGAGGGCTCTCGGCGGGCGACCTGACCTCGATCACCTACGGCCTGCTGATCGTCGCATTCCTGTCCTTCGAACCGCGCGGGATCGTCGGAATCGCCAACCGCCTGCGGCGCACCGGAAACGGCAGCGACGTGGGCTCACGAGCTTCGAAGCTCACCGTCACAACGCCTGAGGAGGCACATCCGTGAGACGTTCACTGTCCCTGACGGCACCGCTCGCGGTGCTCGGCACGAGCCTGATCCTGGTCGCCTGCGGCACCGGCGACTCCAGCTCGAACAACGACTCGGGAGGCGGCGCCGCCGCCGGCACCGTCAAGGGCGGCCCCGGGGTGGACGTCGCGGCCAAGACGATCCGCATCGGCGACATCAACGCCCTCACCGGCCCGGCCAGCGCGCTGGGCAAGCCGGTGGCCGCCGGCCACCGGGCGTTCTTCAAGGCGCTGAACGCCAACGGCGGCATCGACGGCTGGAAGGTCCGCCTGACGATCAAGGACTCCGGCTACCAGCCCCAGCAGCACGTCCAGATCTACCGCGCGATCCGCGACAACGTCGCGATGCTCGACTCGTTCGGCAGCCCGACGACGAAGGCCATCCAGTCGCAGATCGACAAGGACAAGCTCGTCACGACGCCGGCGTCGTTTGACTCGATCTGGGGCCAGGACCCGGTCATCGCTCCCGTCGGGACGCCCTACAGCTACGACATCGCCAACGTCCTGGACTACTACACCAAGCACGGCGACCAGAAGCCCAAGATCGGGATCATCTACCAGAACGACGAGTACGGCCAGGACGGCCTGCGCGGCTACAAGGCGGCCGCCGACAAGCTCGGGTTCGACGACGTCAGCCGGCAGACGTTCAAGGCCGGCGACACGGAGTTCACCGCGCAGATCCAGAAGCTCAAGGCCGCCGGGGCGAAGGCCGTCGTGGTCGTCGCGCTGCCCAGCAGCACGGGCCCGATCATCGGCACCGCCGCGACGCTCGGCTTCGCGCCGCAATGGATCCTCCAGGGGCCGGCGTTCCTGGAGCAGCTGATCACGAAGGACGGCTCGCTGAAGGCCAAGCCGACGCCGGTCGCGGCCGCGCTGAAGGGCGCGCTCGTGACCTCGTTCGCGGCCGCGTGGGGCGATCCGAACGCGCCCGGGATGAAGGACGTCGTCGCCCACCACGACGAGTACGAGTCGGGCGCGCCGCCGAGCATCTACTTCGCCCTGGCGTACGCGTCGGCGAAGGTGCAGACGGCGATCCTGCGCAAGGCGCTGGCCGCCGGCGACCTCTCGCGGGCGGGGATCCTCAAGGCCAAGCAGAGCCTCGGCAAGGTCGACCTCGGCGGCATCACGCCGGACGTGACCTACACCGACAAGGGCGGTCCGCCCTCGACGAAGAGCCTCATCACGCGGATCGATCCCTCGGTCGACGGCTTCCTCAAGCCCGTCGAGTCCAACTATGGCAGCGACGTCGCCGACAGCCTCGGCAACGGCGGGTGAGCGACGGATGTCGTCAAGAACAGGAGACGGAATGAGTGACTTGGAATTCGCGGGAACCGGGGGCGCCGGCGACGGCGCCGCCGGGGGGAACCCGCTGGATGCCCAGGCCGCCGGCGGGTTCACCCGCCGGCGGATGCTGGGCTATCTGATCGCCGCGCCGACGCTCGTCGCCGCGGCCCAGTGGGCCGAGCCGGCGGCGGCAGCGCTCCCGACGGTCCAGCTGAGCGACACCTTCGACCTCAGCGACCTGCTCAACCAGGCCGCGGCGGCGACCGCGAACCTCGTGTCGGTCCGCGTCAACAGCGATGGGACGGCATCGTTCGACCTGCATCGCTGCGAGGTCGGCCAGGGGATCACGACGGCGACCGCGATGATCATCGCCGACGAGATGGACATCCCGATCGACCGCGTGAAGATCACGCTGGCCCCCGCCCGCCCGGAGCTGCTCTTCAACCAGCTCACCGGCGGGTCGAACTCCGTGCACTCGATCTTCACGCCGGTGCGGACGGCCGCCGCCACGGCACGCGGCCGGCTCATGCAGGCCGCCGCCTCCCAGATGGGCGCGTCGGTCTCCGACCTCACGGCGAGCAGGGGCGTCATCAGGCA
>JAXDFS010000160.1:0-7897 GCA_034665465.1 Solirubrobacteraceae bacterium | reverse complement strand
GCGAGGCACCCCGCCCGCGCGCGGTCCTGGCGCGCGCGGCGGGGTAGCCTCGACGCGCGTGAGGTCCGAACTCCTGCGTGCCGGCGACAGCTACGCGACTAGCGCCGGTCGCTGGGCACAACCGCCGTTTCCGCGTCGGCGGGATCTGGCTCAGGACGGCGTACCGGCGGCTCCGGGCGGGCCGCGGCGCGGATGCGCTGGCCGGCCACGGCGAGCGCGCCGGCGGCGACGAACGCCACGAAGAACCCCCACTGGATGCCGACGGTGCCACCGTCGCCGCTGATGTTCGGGCGGTCGAAGACGCGGTAGAAGATCAGCAGGGTCGCCCAGATCCCCGCGGCGAAGATCACGGTGCCGTCGCCCCCGGGAAGGTGAAAGGCGCGCGCCTCGGCCCGGGCGAGCAGCAGGGCCAGCACGCCCGCCGACACGAGGAAGATGGCCGCCTCGACGAAGGAGACAGCGCCGAAGGCGCTGATCGAGTCGTTCGTGAAGCTGCGGCTGCCGGGGATGACGACGGACTTCTCATACCAGGGCAGGAACATCGCCAGCAGCAGCGATATCGCCGCGCCGGCCGCGAAGCGCTGGTCGCGCTCCAGGGCGCCGGCGGCGGCTCGCAGGCGCTGCGCGCCGGAGCTCACGCCCGCGCGCCGGCGCTCGTCGTGAGGAGGGCGGCCATCGACGCGATTGTACGCGGGAGGTCGGTGGGCTCGGGCCGCAGAGCGACGTGGGGGCCGGGGCTGGTCGGCCTCGCGGTCGGCGTGCCTTTCCGGGCCCGCGACGGAGAAGGCCCCGGATGCCCGCCAATTCAGGCTTCTTGGTGGGCTGCGATCGGTGGTGGTCGAGCGCGGTCGTCGGTGCGGCGCAGGGCGTTGACGGCATCGGTGAGCAAAGCGGTCCAGGCCTCGGTGGCGGGACGCCGTGGGCGCCGCCGGCTTGTGAGCGGCCTGCCTAACGGTCGTCCTGCGACCGAAATCCAGGACAGTGCACGCCAAACACGCCGCTCGTGTGGAGAAACGCGCACGCGCGGCGCGCCAACAGCGCCAACGCCAACAGCGCCGTCGGCGCCAGCGGCGCCGCCCCCGACGACCGAGGGCAACTTCCCGCCTCAGCCCACGTTCTCACCGACGATGACCTCCCAGCGCGCCGCCGTCGTGTTCGCCGCCGTCGCAGCCGCCGCGTTCGCCGCGGGCTCGGCCGGCGCCGCCTACAAAGGCCGCGCGTGCACCCCGCCCTTCGGCCACCACATCGTCGACTGCCGCACCGGCGTGCACGGCACGCCGGACCTCAGCCGCGCGGCGTGGCGCGCGCTGCGCGGCGCCGAGGTGACGATCAGCGAGCGCATCGACGGCCTCGCGCCGAACCCCGCCGCGGGCGGCGCGCGCGACTGGCCGCTGATCGACTCGCTCGGCCGGCCGCTCGGGCGCCTGACCGCCGGCGCCACCAGGCCGTTCACGGTGCTGGGCAGCGACGGGACGCCGTACCGCGTCACGTCCGTGCGCGTGCGCGGCCGCGGCTGCGCGGCCGGCACGGAGCAGCAGCGCCGCTACACCCTCGTCCAGGTCATCGCCCGCGCGCCCTCGGGCGGGACGCAGGCCTTCCTTGACACCCGCGCCCTGGACCAGACCTCGCCCTCCGGGCAGCGCGCGCTGGCGGCGTTCTCCCGGCAGCACGGCACCGGCTGCGGCCCGAGCGGACCCGAGCGCGGCCGCGTGCTCGCGCTGCGCAACCCGAGCGTCGGCAGCTCGGCGCACGCGCGCCTGTCCAACGGCGTGGTCAACGGCGTCACCGAGTACGACGCCAAGCCCGCCTTCGCGAACGTCGTCTACTTCAACTCCAACACCACGCAGGTGTCGGTCGGCGGCATCGCGCGCGGCATGATCCGGGTCGGCACCCCGGTCGCCAAGGTCGACTCCTTCTCGGCGTGCGACCCCAGCAGCGACGGCACGCTGACCTGGCGCTACCTCTCGATCCGCACGCAGAACCCGGCGCGCCCGCGGATCTACGGCTGGGTCCCGGCCAACTGCTCCCCGGCGCGGCGCTGAGCCGCGCGTCAGCCCTTCCGGCGCGCGCGCAGCACGCGCAGCCGACCGCCGCCGCCACCGCCGTTGCCCGCGAGGTCCCTGGCGAAGAGCCGCACTGCGAAGACGCCGCCCGCGCGCGGTGCGGCCCGCCAGCGCAGCGCGTGGCGTCCGCTCGAGAACGAGCCTGAGAGCACCGCCACGGTGCGGCCCGCGCGCCGCAGGCTGAGCGTCACGAACGCGGGCTTGTCGAGCGTGAACGCGACCGCGGCCGGCTTGCCGCCACGCACGCGCGCGGACGCGAGCGCCGGCTTGGGCGGCTGCGAGAGATAGCGCGTCCAGCGCTGTGCCGCGCCGCAGTACGGCGCGGGGTCGGCGGGCGGCGCCGCGGGCGCCGGCGGGGGCACGGGGGCGGGCGCGGGCGCGGTCCCGCCCGTCGGCGGCGGCAGCGGCAGCGGCGCGCCCGCCTGCGCGGCGGCAGCGACTGGCGGGCGCGCCTGGGCCTCGGTCAGGCGCGTGCAGAGGTTGCGCAGGAAGTCGCGCGCGAGCCGGTGGTAGCTCAGGTCGGCCTCGCGGTGCAGCGAGTAGCGCGACCACGCGCCGGTGTCGTAGGCGGGAAGCTCCGTGCGCAGCTGCGCCTCGCCGGCGGCGAACAGTGCCCGCCCCTCCGCGTCGTTGGCCAGCGCGGCGAAGTCGCTGAGGCCGTTGAGCGACTGCGTGAAGGCGTTGAGCACGCGCAGGCCGGGTGCGAAGGAGTACAGGAGGTAATGCGCGCCGGCCGGCGTCGCGACCCGCACCCCGGCCGGCGGCGCCTCGCGGAAGATGCCCAGCGCCGAGCGGGCGGCCTGGAAGTAGCGCGGCTCGTTCAGGCGCACGGCCGCGCGCGAGTACGCCTGCAGCGCCGTCCCCTGCGCGAGTCCGCTCACCCACGGCGGCCGGCCGCCGTCGAAGCGAAACAGGTACTCCCAGGCGATCCCGCCCGCGCGCTGGGACGCGAGGCCCAGCGCCTCGTCGAGCAGCTCGCGCAGCGCCGCGTCGTAGACGCCGCCCTGCCAGAGGCCGTTGGCCTTGCCGAACGTGCCCAGCCACTGGATCTGCAGGCCCTCGCCCGTGTAGTACTGCCAGACCAGGCGGCTGCCCTGGAAGCTCACGCGCTGCCCGTAGCGCAGCAGCGGGCCGGCGGACCACCAGCGCCGGTTGCGCGCGACGGTCTCGAAGAGCGCGGGCAGGCGCGACGCGTTGAGCTCGCCGCTGCCGGCGCTCGCCTCGAGGTTGCGCAGCACCGCGCCCAGCGAGACCCGTCGCGCGCCGTGCAGCTTCTTCAGCGTCGCGCGGGCGTCGTCGTAGATCTGCTGGTAGCGGTCGTGTGCGGGCTGGTCGATCTCGCCCGTCGTGACCATGCGCGCGAGCTCGACGGGCACCGTGGGCCCGGAGGCCGCACCGTCGCCCGCCGCGGCCGGGCGTGCGCCGAGCGCCCGCGGCGCGGGAAGGGACGCCGGCCGCGCCGCCGCGCCCGGCGGGGCAAGCCCCGCGTCGGGCGCCAGGAAGCGGTCCTCGCGTGTGAACGTCGTGCCGTTCGCGCGCAGCGTCAGCAGCGGCGAGGCCGCAGCGGGGGAGGCGGGCACCAGCGCGAGCACCAGCGCCAGCGCGAGCCCTGCCAGTGGGGTCCGGCGCACGACCACGATGCTAGGTTGAACCCGCCCGCACCTCTGCAGTTGCCCTTGCAGACAGGCACCGATGACCCGTCCCGACCCCCGCGCAACCCTCGTCCTCGCCTGCGCCGCGCTGTGCACCGTCGCCCTGACCGCGTGCGGAGGATCGGACCGCAAGAGCGCCGCGAAGGCGACCGACTCGGGCCCTCAGGCGACGCTCGTGAAGACCTTCAGGTCCAGCTCGACCTCGGTCCGACGCGCCCGTGTCGTCGCGAGCGTGCGCCTTGACCCCGAGGGCCTGCTGAAGCTCGGCGGGCCGATCGCGATCCGTCTGACCGGGCCGTTCGCCGCCCCGACGCGTGACGCGCCCCCGCGCTTTGACCTGGCGCTCCTCGCGACGCTCGGCGGCCAGAAGTTCAAGGGCGCCGCGATCTCGACCGGCGCCAAGACCTTCTTGCGCCTCGACGACCGCACCTATGCCCTCGGCACCGGCGGCCACAAGGCGACGGGCGACTCGCACCCGTTGCTGCAGGCGCTCGGCGTCGACCCGCTGCGCTGGATCACCAGCCCGCGCGACGCCGGCGCCGCACGCGTGGCGGGCGTGGACACCAAGCGCATCTCGGGCGACGTGGACGCGCAGCGCCTGCTCGCCGACGTCGGCGCGCTGCTCGACAAGGCGGGCGGCTCCGCCGCGAGCCTGCTGTCGCCCAAGCTGCTGCGCCAGATCGGCGACGCGGTGAAGTCGGCGAAGGTGAGCGTCTGGACCGGCTCCGGCGACAGCATCCTGCGCCAGCTCGCCGTCGACGTCCGCTTCGCCTTCAAGTCCGCGCAGTCGCCGATCGTCGGCCTCGACGGCGGCAGGCTCAGGCTGAAGCTGCGCCTGGACGACGTCAACGGCGCGCCCGTGGACGTCGCGCCGCCGGCCGGCGTGCGGCCGCTGGCCGAGGTCACGGGCAAGGGCGGCCTCGGCGCCGTGCTCGGCGGGCTGCGGGCCGGCCTGACCGGCGGCATCGGCGGCGGCGCGATCGACCTCGTCAGCTGCGTGACGGCGGCGGGCGGCTCCTCCGTCGACCTCGTCAGCTGCGTCTCGAAGATCGGAAGCTAGCTTCCGCCCCGTACGCTGTGTGCACATGCGCGAGCCCTCACACACCGCGATCGGCACCTGGAGCGGCGGCCGTTACCTGCACTTCGGCGAGGCCATCGCCGCCGAGCGCCTGGAGGCCCTCCTGCGTCCCGGCGACGGCCTGGACACCCTGCTGACCGCCGACGCCTACGGCGCCGGCGAGGCCGACGAGCTGCTCGGCCGCGCGCTGCGGGGTGTCCCCCGATCGGACTACAGCATCATTGGGGCCATAGGACACGACTTCTACAAGGGCGAGCGCGACGGCGCGAAGGGCTTCCCGCGCTTCACGGACCCGCGCCTGCGCGGTCCCGACGAGTACGCCGACTACGTGCGGATGGCGACCGAGCGCAGCCTCGAGCGGCTCGGCATCGATGCCTTCGACGTCCTGCTCCTGCACAACCCCGACCGCACCGGCTACACGAGCGAGGTCGTCTGGGACGCGCTGCGGGCCGTCCGCGACGAGGGCCTCACCTCCAGGCTCGGCCTCGCGCCCGGCCCCGCCAACGGCTTCACGCTCGACGTCATCGACTGCCTCGAGCGCTTCGGCGAGCTCGTCGACTGGGCGATGGTGATCCTCAACCCGCTCGAGCCCTGGCCCGGCGAGCTGTGCCTCAACGCGGCCGGCCGCCACGACGTGCGCCTGATCACGCGCGTCGTCGACTACGGCGGCATGTTCTGGGACGACGTGCGCCCCGGCCACGAGTTCCCGCCGCGCGACCACCGCACGTTTCGCCCGCAGGGATGGGTCGAGGCCGGCGCCGCGCGCCTGGAGCAGCTGCGCCCGATCGCCGAGCGCCACGGCCTGACGATGCTGCAGCTCGCCGTGCAGTGGTGCCTCGCGCAGGAGGGCGTCGCGTGCACGGTGCCGACGCTCATCCAGGAGGCCGGCGAGGACGCGCGCCCGATCGAGGACAAGCGCGCCGAGCTGGTCTCGACACCCTCTCACCCGCTGCTCGATCACGCCGAGCTCGCGCAGATTCGCGAGATCGGCGACAACAGCGGCACGATGGCGCTCAAGGGCGCGACGCCCGACCACGAGGGCGAGCCGCGCCCGGACCGCTGGGAGATGTCGCCGGAGCTGGACGCGGTCGCCCACCGCTGGGGCATCGAGCCGGAACGCGACCTGCGCCGGCTGGCCGCTGCCCGTGGCTGACCTACGACGCTTCCTCCTGTCCGGCTCCGGCTGGCCGTATCTGCTCGTCCCGTTCATCCCGATCGCGATCGCACTCGAGCTCGGGCACGCCACGGCGGCGCTGATCTTCGGCGCGGCGGCCGCCGGCGTGATCCCCACCGCGGCCCTCATGGGCCGCGCGACCGAGGAGCTCGCGCACCGCGCCGGCCCAGGCATCGGCGGCCTGCTGAACGTCACCTTCGGCAACGCGCCGGAGCTGATCATCGCCTTCTTCGCGCTCAACGCCGGCCTGCAGGAGGTCGTCAAGGCGTCGCTCATCGGCTCGATCCTCGGCAACATCCTGCTCGTGATGGGCGCCGCGATGCTCGTCGGCGGCCTCAAGGTGCCGATTCAGAAGTTCAATGCCACGGCGGCCAGCGTGCAGTCCTCGATGCTGCTGCTGGCGGCGGTCGCGCTGATCATGCCGACGATCTTCCAGCTCGTCGCCGGCGGGGGCCTGCCGAAGGTGGGGGAGGAGCGCGTGGACTTCGGCTCCGACCTCGAGCAGATGTCGCTGATCGTGTCCTTCATCCTGCTGGGCTCCTACGCCGCCGGGCTGTTCTTCTCGCTGCGCACCCACAAGGCGCTCTTCAACCCGACCGCCGAGGCCGAGGAGCACGTCGGCGAGCCCTGGACGGTCAAGAAGGCGGTCACCATGCTCGCCGGGGCCGGCGTCGCCGTCGGCGTCATGTCGGAGATCCTCGTCGGCTCGATCGGCGAGGCGTCGCAGGCGATCGGCCTGAGCGAGTTCTTCGTGGGCCTGATCGTCGTGGCGATCGTGGGCAACGCCGCCGAGCACTGGGTGGCGATCTACTTCGCGGCGCGCAACAAGATGGATCTGTCGGTCAACATCGCGATCGGCTCGAGCGCGCAGATCGCGCTGTTCGCGGCACCGGTGCTGGTCTTCGTCTCCTTCTTCGTCGGCCCCCATCCGATGTCGCTCGTCTTCAACGGCTTCGAGCTTGGCGCGATCGTCCTGGCGATCCTGATCGCCATCCACGTCACCCACGACGGCGAGTCGACCTGGTACGAGGGCCTGCAGCTGCTGGCGACCTACGCCGTGCTCGGCGTCGTCTTCTTCTACGCGTAGTGCACAGGGACCGCTAGCCCATGCAGCTGATCGAGTTCGGCGGCCTCGTGGTCGTCCTCGTCGTGCTGCTCGCCATCGACGTGCGCTTCTTCGCGCCCGGCCGCGAGGCGACGTTCCGCGAGAGCGTCGCCTGGTCGCTCGGCTGGCTCGTGCTGGGCCTCGCCGTCACCGGTGTGGTCGTCGCGATCAACGGCAGCGAGCAGGCGACCAACTACGTCACGGTCTACCTCATCGAGCGCTCGCTGTCGCTCGACAACCTGTTCGTCTTCATCCTCGTCTTCGCGTACTTCGGCGTGCCGCAGGCGCTGCGCGCGCGGCTGCTGTTCTGGGGCATCATCGCGGCGCTCGTCCTGCGCGGGCTGGCGATCCTCGGCGGGACCACGCTCATCGAGCAGTTCCACGTCGTGCTGTACGTGCTCGGCGTGCTGCTGCTCGTGCTCGCGTATCGCATCTACCGCGGCGTCGGCGAGCAGGTCGATCCCGATCGCAACGTCGTCGTGCGCGCCGTGCGCCGGATCTTCCCGGTCACCGACGGCTTCCGCGGGGGCCGCTGGTTCGTCCGCGACGGCGGCCGGCGCCACGTCACGCCCGCGTTCCTCTGCCTCGCCGCGATCGTCGCCGCGGACATCGCCTTCGCCGTCGACTCGATCCCCGCGGCGTTCGCCATCACCCGCGACCCGCTCATCATCTGGATGGGCAACGTCTTCGCGCTCGTCGGCCTGCGCGCGCTGTTCGTGCTCGTCGAGGGCCTGATCAAGCGCTTCCGCTACCTCGACGAGACGATCGCCGTCGTGCTCGCGCTCGTCGCGGTCAAGCTGCTGATCGAGCACTGGCTGAAGATCG
>JAXDFS010000159.1:0-3113 GCA_034665465.1 Solirubrobacteraceae bacterium | reverse complement strand
GCAGCAGTGCCCCGGCGCGTTCGCGCGCGAGCTCGCGCGCCACGCCGCCGACGCGCAGCGCGAGCGCGGCGGTCTCCACCGCGCTCGCCCACGGCAGCAGCAGGTCGCGCTGGGCCATGAGCGCGGCCGGCGCGGCGTCCACGGTGCCGGCATCGGGCGGCGTGAGACCGCAGATCAGCTCCAGCAGCGTCGTCTTGCCACAGCCGCTGGGCCCGACGACGGCGACGAACTCGCCCGGGCGCGCGTCGAGGGACAGGCCCTCCAGCGCGACGACCGGCGCCGCGCCGCGACGGGCCGGCGCGAACGTCTTGCAGACGTCGCGCAGATGCACGGCGCCCCCTCGGGCCGGGGCCGCCGGAGGAGGCTGCACCGGCACTGTCATCCGCGTCTGCATCTGCTCCCTCCGCGCGCATTACCGCACAGGTTCGAAGGGTCAGCGCCGCACGGTGGGCGCTATCTCAGCCGGCCTGCCGCCAGCCCCCCTGGTGATTGCCCGACAGCTTAACCCCCTGCCCGGCCGCGCGATCAGCTCTTCTTGCGATCGACCGCCCGCCGCAGCTGCTCCTTGTTCATCTTCGAGCGGCCGTCGATGCCCATCTCGCGGGCCTCGTTGTAGAGCTGGTCGCGGGTGCGGCCCTTCGCGCGATTGGTTCCGGAGCGCAGTCCGCCGCGCCGCCCCGAGGAGATGTCGTCCGTCGAGCTGCGCGAGCGCTGGCGCGACTCGCCGGCGCGTGCGCGCTCCTTGTTGACCGTGCGGGCCGCGATCTCCTCGGCCTTGTCCTCCGAGCGGCCCTCGTCGAGCAGGCTGTCCTTGATGTGCTCGTACTGGCGGGCGCGCTTGGTGCCCTTCTTGACGCCGCGTGGTGGCATGACCGGCTCCCTTCTGCGTTTGCGGGGGCTTTACCCGCAACGCGCGCGCGCCTCGCGCGAAGCTCTGCGGCATGACGAGCGCCCCCGCGGGGTACGTCGCAGGCGTGTTCGAACTTCCGCAGGCACGGGGCGAGCTGACGGAGTTCCTGCTCGGCGAGCTGACCCGCCCGGTCCACCCGCTGCGCCCGCCAGAGGTCGCCGCGCCCGCCGACGCGCTCGGCGACGACGACCTGCAGCTGGCGCTGTACCTCTGCTATGAGCTGCACTACCGCGGGCTGCCGGGCGTCGCCGACGAATGGGAGTGGGAGCCGACGCTGCTGGCGCTGCGCCGCGAGCTCGAGGCATGCTTCGAGGCGGCGCTGCGTGCCGCTGTCCCGGTTCCGGCGTCCCCCGTGGTTGCCGAGGAGATGGACCTCGCGCTGCGGGCCGTCGCCGAGGGCGACTGGGGGCCCTCGCTGTCGCGCCACATCGAGCGCGCGGCGACGCTCGAGCAGGTGCTCGAGTTCCTCGTCCATCGCTCCGCCTACCAGCTCAAGGAGGCCGATCCGCACTCCTGGGCACTGCCGCGGCTGCACGGCTCGCCGAAGGCCGCCCTCGTGCAGATCCAGGCCGACGAGTACGGCAACGGCGTGTTCGACCGCATGCACGCACAGCTGTTCGCCGACGCGATGGACGAGCTCGGCCTCGACGCCCGCTACGGGACCTACGTCGACCGGCTGCCCGGGGTCACGCTGGCGACGGTGAACCTCATGTCCTTCTTCGGGCTGCACCGCCGCTGGCGCGGCGCGATCGTCGGCCATCTCGCGCTGTTCGAGATGGAGTCCTCGCTGCCCAACCGCCGCTACGGCGACGGCCTGCGCCGCCTGGGCTGCTCGCAGCGCGCGACGGAGTTCTTCGACGAGCACGTCGCGGCCGACGCGATCCACGAGCAGGTTGCGGCGGTCGATCTCGCCGGCGGCCTGGCCCGCCAGCAGCCGGGGCTGGCGGGCGACATCCTCTGGGGCGCCGCGACGCTCGTCGAGCTCGACGCCCGTCTCGCGCGCCACATGTCCGGCGCGTGGGAGTGCGGCGCCAGCTCGTTGCGCGAGCCGCTGCCCGCGGCGCTCGAAGCCTGAGCCGGCGGCCGTCGCGGCCGCCCTGGCCCTCTCAGGCGATCCTCAGCCGGCTCTGCGGAATCTGCCAGGCGCGCCGGGAAGGATGCCTGCAACAGACCCGCGACAGCAAAGGAGCATCCCGATGGCGATCTCACATCCCGCACTGACACAACACGGGCCGCGCACGAATCACCGTCCGAGCACCGATCACCGCCGTGCCGCACCGGCCTTCGCCGTCGCCGAGGCCGTCCAGGAGGCCGCCGTTCGCGGCACGCTGGCGATCGGCCTGGCCGGCATCGCCGTGATCCACGCCGTCGACAGCGTCGGCAAGTGGACCGAGTCGCGCTACATGTTCTGGATGTACATGGCGCTCATCGCCGCGAGCATCGGGGTCGCCGCCACCGTCCTCTTTCACCGCTCGCGGCTGGGTGTCGCAGCCGCCGGCGGGTTGGCCGCCACCGTCCTCGCCGCCTTCGTCGTCGATCGCACGCTCGGGATGCCCAACGCAACGGGCGACATCGGCAACTGGACCGAGCCGCTCGGCCTGGCCTCGGTGGTCGTCGAGGGCCTCGTGATCGCCGTCGCCGCGGGCGGCCTGCGGGTCGCCGGCACGGCAGCCCGCCTGGCGCCCGGCGTCTGAGCGGGCGCCCCTACGGCCGGCTCAGCGGCGCGCGGCCGGACTCCGCGCCGCTGGGCGCGCGGAAGCGCACGAGCTTGTGGCTTCCGTCGCAGAACGGGCGCTGGCGCGACTTGCCGCAACGGCACAGCGCGATCGTCGTGCGATCGGTGTCGATCGCATCGCCGTTCTGGTCCTCGAGGCGAAACGGGCCGCGCACGAGCAGCGGCCCGTCGCGGTAGCTCGTGATGCGGGCTTGCTCCATCGTGCGGGCGTGGTGCCCGCGCGCGGCGTCGCTCATGCGCCGGCGTGCGGGGTGCCACACTCGCGGCGATGAAGACGTCCGCCGGGCTGATCGTGTTCCGCGAGCGCGCCGGTGCGCTGGAGGTGCTGCTCGGCCACATGGGCGGCCCCTTCTGGGCTCGCAGGGACGAGCGCGCCTGGTCGATCCCCAAGGGCGAGCTGGCCGACGGCGAGGACCCCGAGGCCGGCGCACGGCGCGAGTACGCCGAGGAGCTCGGCCATCCGCCGCC
>JAXDFS010000158.1:0-9687 GCA_034665465.1 Solirubrobacteraceae bacterium | reverse complement strand
GCTGCGCGTCTGGCGCGATCACCCTGGATTCGATCAGCGCCTCTTCGCAAAGCTCGGGCCCGACGAGTTCGAGGGCGTCTATCAACTCGCCCGGACGCCGGGCGGCTGGCAGGACGACCTGAAGATGACCTACCGCCGCCGCGACTAGCTCTCACTGGCGCGCTGGGTGCGCTTGTCTCCCCGCCGGCGGTAGCCTCGGTGTCCGATGTCGGGTGCTGAAACGTTTCGCGTGTCGGCTGATGCGTATGACCGGCTCGTCGGTCGCTACAGCGAGCAGCTCGCCTCCGCCCTGATCGGGTTCGCGGGCGTGCAGCCCGGGACGTGTGCCGTTGATGTCGGCTGCGGCCCGGGGGCGCTGACCGCCGCGCTCGTGCGGCTGCTCGGGAAGGCGTGCGTGCGGGCCGTCGACCCGTCCGCGCAGTTCGTGCGCGCGTGCCGAGCCAGGTTGCCCGGCGTCGACGTGGCAACGGCAGCAGCCGAGCACCTGCCGTTCGCCGATGGCACCTTCGATGTCGCCTTGTCGCAGCTCGTCGTGAACTTCATGGCCGACGCGGAGGCGGGCGTACGCGAGATGGCGCGCGTGACTCGGCCTGGCGGGATCGTGGCCTCGTGCGTCTGGGACTACGCGGGCGAGATGACGCTGCTGCGCGCATTCTGGGATGCCGCCGGCGAAGTGGACCCTCAGCGCGCCGCCGGCGCCGACGAAGGCGTCGTGATGAGCTACTGCGCCGACGGCGACCTGGCGCGCCTGTGGCGCGACGCTGGACTGTCCGACGTGCGCCGCGGCGAGCTCGTGGTCAGCGCGACCTACACCGACTTCGAGGATCTGTGGGCGCCACTTCCGACCGGCGTCGGACCTTCCGGTGCGTTCTGCGCATCGCTGCCGGAGGACCGCCGCGCCGCGCTGCATGACGCCTTCCTGCGTCGCCTTGCGGTCGGCGCCGGGCCGTTCGAGCTGACCGCGCGCGCCTGGGCGGTGTCGGGGATCGTCGGGCACCACGACTCACAAGGCGACTGACGGCGCAAACGGGCCAGTCGCGCGAAGTGCGTCGTGTGTCATCGCACGACACCTATGAGGTCGCGGGGTGACACACGACCGCGCAATCGCCTCGCGGAGCCGTTGGAGTAGGTCTCGCGCTCGGCCGGCATCACCGAAGGGCATCCCCGAGCGTGATCACGAGCCAGATCAGGACCGCCGCACCGAGCAGCCGCCGAAACCAGTTCGCGCCATCGGTGAGCTCCAGGTAGGCGAAGACGCCCAGGGCGAGCCGGCCGAGGGCGCTCGCGTAGTCGGCCGTGCGCCCTCCGGCGAGCCTGGCCGCGAGGGAGCCCGCCAGCGCCACGGCCAAGGGCAGGTTCGGGAACTGCACGAGCACGAAGCGCGACGGCCAGCCCCGCTGGGAGCGGCGCCACGCCGCCGCGATGTCAACGCCGGCCATCGAGGACGGCCTCCTCCTCCACGTCGAGCGTCACGGCGCCGGTCTGGCGAACACGCGGGTGCGATGCGCTCAACTGGCGAACCGCGGCAGCACCTCGCGCGCGTAGAAGTCGACGAAGCCGTCGTGCTCGGGGCCGATCTGGCCGACGTGGATCTCGTCGAAGCCTGCGTCGACGAACGCCTGGATCGCCGCGACGTGCTCCTCGGGGTCGGGGCCGCACACCAGCGAGCCGGAGATGTGCTCCTCCGTCACGAGCTCGGTCGCCTGCTCGAAGTGACGCGGGGACGGGAGGACCTGGGCGAGCTCGCCGGACAGCGCCTCGTTGGGCCACAGCCGGTGCGCGGTGCGCACGCACTCGTCGCGGTCCTCGCCCCAGCAGACCTTCAGGCCGCCGCTGACCGGCCCGCCGCCACCGGCTGCGCGGTAACGCGCCACGGCGTCAGCGTCGGGGCCGACCGTCACGAACCCGTCGGCGATGCGCCCGGCCAGCTCGATCGCCTTGGGCCCGAAGCCCGACACGAGGATCGGCGGCGGCTCGTCGGGCAGCGAGTACAGGCGCGCGCCCTCGAGCGTGTAGTGGCGCCCGTGGTGGTGCTGGAAGCCGCCCTCCCACAGCATCCGGATGACCCCGACGGACTCTTCGAGCATCTCCAGCCGGACGTCGGCCTCGGGCCAGCGGTCGCCGAAGACGTGCTCGTTGAGCGCCTCGCCGCTGCCGACACCGAGCCGGAAGCGCCCGGGCATCAGCGTCGCGGTCGTCGCAGCGGCTTGGGCCACGATGCCGGGGTGGGTGCGCACCGTCGGGCACGTTACCGCCGTCAGCCAGCGCATCTGCGCGGTCGTCTGCGACGCGGCGCCGAGCACCGACCACACGAACGGGCTCTCGCCCTGGGCGTCGTTCCAGGGGTGGAAGTGGTCGGAGATCCACGCCGAGCGAAAGCCCGCCTCCTCCGCCCGCGCCGCAGCCGCCGCGATCTCCGGGGCGGTGCGCTCCTCGCAGGAGAAGAAGATGCCGACCTCGGCCAGGGCCCGGTCACTCCTCGAGCCGGCCGTCGTCCTCGCTGGAGCCGATCGCCTGGCCGGTGCGCGTCAGCGTGACGAACACCAGGCCGCCGACCATGTTGCCCGCGACGGCCGTGAGGAAGTTCTGGAACACGTCCAGCCCGCCGATGTGGGCGCCCAGGATCAGCCCGAAGATCATCTCGAGCGTCACGACGATGACGTGGTTGAACGAGCCGAGCGTCAGCAGCGTGCCCGCGATCCAGGCGCAGAGGATGCGCCCTCCCGTCGTGCCCACGGCTTCCAGCAGCCAGGTCATGGCGGTGATGAGCGCACCGCCGATGATCGCGCTGCAGAAGGCCGTGAAGGTGCTGTTGGCGTCGAAGTCCTCGGCGATCCCCTTGAGCGTCGTGGTCGTGCCGTGCGGCAGCACGCCGTGGACGCTCGCGACCACGATGAGGATCGTGCCGCCGGCGATGTTGAGGATCGGCGAGATCGACCACAGCTCGGCGAGCTTGAGCTTCGTCACGAGCCCGCTGCGCAGGCCGATGACGGGGACGAGGAAGTTTTCGGTGAAGAGCTCCGAGCGCCCGACGATGATGAAGATGAAGGCGATCCCGAAGCCCAGCGCCCCGAAGGCGTGGCCGGCCTCCTTGCCGAAGTGCGGCGTCAGCGCCGTCGCGATCGTCGCCAGCGCGAGGACGCCGAACACCACGTCGAAGCCGGCAACGAGGCACGTCGCGCCCAGCTCCAGGCGGGTGCGCCGCAGGCGGCGCTTGCCCTCGTTCTGGACGCGATCGTAGATCTCGTGTGCTTCGGGGGCGGCGCTCACGACGGGCCATGTACCCGCCGCGACGGCTTTTATCCCGCGGCCGCCGGGGCGGGCATCTCGAAGGGCTGGGTCGCCGGCTGACCGATGCGGATGTGGTTGCCGAACGGGTCGCGCAGAGCGCAGTCGAGGCCGTAGAACTGCTCGGTCGGCTCCTGCGTGAACTCGACGCCCTTGGCCAGGAGCTCCTCGTAGGTGCGGCGGCAGTCGTCGGTCTTGAAGATGATCCAGCCGCCGCTGGCGCCCTTGGTCACGAGCTCGCGCGCCTGCTCGGCGGTCGCCTCGTCCATCGCGGGCGGGCCGGGCAGCTCGAGGACGATCTCGCGGCCGGGATCGCCGGGCACGTTGAGCGTCAGCCAGCGCATGAAGCCGAGGTCGGCGTCGACGCAGACCTCGAGGCCCAGCTTGTTGACGTAGAAGTCGATCGCCTCGTCCTGGTCGAGGACGACGATCGCTGAATGCGTGATGGAGTTGATCATGAGACGAGGCTAGTCGCGGTCAGGCACGCCCGCTTCTCCAAAACTGCTCGGTCGCATCCAGCGCATGGTCACGCACGCGGGGGTGTTGTCCGTCCGCGGCCCGGCGCCCGCGCGGTAGGCGCTCGGCGGCTCCCCGACGATCGTCCGGAACGTGCGGCTGAACGTGCCCAGGCTCGTGAAGCCGACGTCGAGGCAGATGTCGGTCACGCTGCGATCGGTCTCGCGCAGCAGGTACATCGCGCGCTCGACGCGGCGGCGCTGCAGGTAGCGGTGCGGCGTCTCGCCGAACGTCGCGCGGAACGTCCGGATGAAGTGGGCCTCCGAGACACAGGCGATGCGCGCCAGCGTGCGGACGTCCAGCGGCTTGGCGTACGTGCGGTCCATCGCGTCGCGGGCGCGCAGCAGCCGGCGGTTGGAGTCCTCCACGGCGCGGCTCATGGCGCGCCTGAGTCTAGGCGGCTACCCGCGCGGCGCCCGGACCGCCGCCCGCGCCTGCGCGCCGCCGGCGCGCAGGACGACGCGCAGCACCGCATGGCGAGCCGAGGGTGGCAGCACGAGCCGCAGCGAGTTCGCCCCGCTGCGACCCTTCACGGCCTTGGCGGCCACGCGCTTGCCCGCGCGGTAGACGACCGCCCGCACCGCCGCCGGCCGGGTGAGCCGGTAGCTGACGCGCACCGAGCCGCTCGCGCGGCGCACGCCGGCGATCCGCACCCGCACCGGCGCGGCTCCGACCGTGACCTGTCCGGTCATGCCCGGATGCACGCGGCAGAGGTACTTGAAGGTGCCCTCGTGCGTGAACACGTGCGAGAACGTGCCGCCCGCGGGGCCGCTTGTCACAGCGGAGATCTTCAGGCCTGGATGTGACTCGAAGCTCTCGGCCGAGCCCGCGGCCGAGGTCACCGAGTGGTTGGTGTCCTTGCCCGACCAGTGCCACGTCACGACGTCGCCGGCGGCGATCGAGAGCTTGGCCGGCGCGAAGGCGAAGTCGGCGATCTTCACGTCGAACTGCTTGGCGGTGCGGGCCGCCTTCACGGCCTGGGCCGCGGGGGGCGCCGCGGGGTTGGCGGCGGCCGGGTTCGGGAGCTGGACGTCGGGGGCGCCGGAGGCGACGACGGTCACGGTGCCCGTCATGTCGGTGTGCACGCGACAGAGGTAAGGGAAGCTGCCGACCTGGTTGAACGTGTGGGCGAAGCCGCCCGGCGGCGGGCCGAGGATCGTGCTGACGAGCGCGCCGAGATGGCTGTCGAAGCTGTCCAGCAACCCGCCCAGCGAGCTGACGGAGTGGTTGAGGTCGGTCCCCGACCAGTCCCATGCGACGGTGTCGCCGCGATTGACGGTGATCACCGCGGGCGCGAACTGGTAGCCGCCGACCGCCACGTGGCGGGTGAGCGGACCGGCGGCCGCGACGGGTGCCGGTGCGGGTGCGGGCGCGGGCGTCGTCGCAGACACCACGGCGCTCGGCGCACTCGTGTTGCCGGTCAGGTCGACGGCGCTGACGCGGTAGGAGTAGGTCGTTCCGGCGCTGACCGTGCTGTCGACGAAGACGCTCGCGGCCGGCGCGCCGACCGTGGTCCACGCGCCGGCGCCGACCTGGCGCTCGACGACGTAGTTGCCGAGGTCGGGCGCGCTGCTGTCGGCCCAGTCGATCGTGACGCCGGTCGCAGTGGCGGTCGCCGCCGTGGCGGCGGGCACGGCCGGGGGCGTGGTGTCTGGTGTCGCCGGCGGCGCGACGACCTTCACCGTGCCGGTCATCGCGTTGTGCACGCGGCAGACGTAGGTGAAGCTGCCGATCTGGTTGAACGTGTGGCTGAAACCGCCGGCCGGCGGGCCCGTGATCTGGTTGTCGGCGAGGCCGAGATGACTGTCGAAGGCGGGGGTGGCGTTCGTCGAGGTGACCGAGTGGTTGACGTCGGCGCCCGTCCAGTCCCAGGCCACCGTGTCGCCGCTGTTGACCGTGATCGTGCTCGGGCCGAAGAGGTAGTTGGCGATCGCCACGTGGCGGGTGACGGGGCCGGTCGACGGTGGGGGCGGCGCGGCGGCCGCCGGCGTGGCCGAGACGATGGTTCCGAACGCGCTCGCGTTGGACGTCGTGTCGACGGCGCTCACGCGGTAGGAGTACGTCGTGGCGTTCGTGACGGCGGTGTCGGTGTAGCCGCTCACGAGCGGGGACGCGACGGTGCCCCACGCGCCGGCGCCGGTGCGGCGCTGCACGACGTAGTGGGCGAGATCGACGGCGCTGCTGTCGGCCCAGTCGAGCGTGACGCTCCCGTCGCCCGCCGTGGCGACGACGGCGCTCGGCACGCCCGGCGGCGTCGTGTCGGGCGTCGAGGACGGCGCGGCGACGACCACGACGCCGGTCATGTTCGAGTGCAGCGTGCAGCGGTAGGTGAAGCGCCCCGCGGTGGCGAAGGCGTGGACGTAGGTGCCCGAGGACTGGCTCGTGACGCCGAAGGCCTCGCTCTGGCCGGCGTCCGGCGTGATCGTGTGCCGGCGGTTCTCCGTCCAGTGCCAGGTGACCGTGTCGCCGGGTGCGGCGCTGACCGTTGCCGGCGAGAACGTCCTGCTCGTCGTGAGGTCGACGGCGTGGTCGGCGGCGAAGGCGGCGGGAGCCTGCGCGGCGAGCGCCGTGATGCACACCCCCAGCAGGGCGGCGGCGGTCCGGCAGCGCGCAGCGAGGTTCGTCATGCGACACGCTCTCGACCGCGGCCGCCGCCGCGCAGGCCGCGGGAGCGCTCAGCTGGCCGCATGTATGACCGCGCGAGGGAGAAACGACCTAGACACCGTCGCTCAGAGGATCTCCGGATCTCGACAGGCGTCCGCCTCGTCCTGTGATATTTGTTGTACGTCAGCGTTTGCGGGCCTCGAGCACCACCACCCCAGCCCCGGGCCCGCCGCCTGACGTCCCACAGCTTGCCCCCCACAGCCCAGTCCCCATCCGTCTTCGTGCGCGTCGCGCGCTGGTGTGCGACGCACCGCTGGCTCACGTTCGTGGGCTGGATCGCCCTGCTCGTGGCCGCCTGGGTGATCGGCAGCTCGCTGGGCACCCAGAAGATCGACAGCTTCCGGCTGCCCGGCACCGAGTCCCAGCAGGCCTACGACCTGCTCTCAGCCCACGCGCCGACGCGCAACGGCATCGTCGACCAGTTCGTGTTCGTCGCCCGCTCGGGCACGTTGCGCGAGGGCGCCGCGAGCACCGGCATGCAGAGGGCGATCAAGCGCCTCGCGGCCGATCCGGACGTCGTGTCGGTCACCGACCCGCGCCGCAGCGGCCAGCTGACGACCGACGGGCGCCTCGGCGTCGCGATGGTCACCTACAGGTCCGGCGCCGAGGACTTCGACGTCGCGCGCTTCAAGCGGGTGGAGAAGGCCGGTTTCGCGGCCCGCGACAAGGACCTGCAGATCGAGCACGGCGGCCAGGGCGCCGAGGTCGTGCGCCAGGCGGCGAGCCAGGGCTCCTCCACGGAGCTCTTTGGCCTGCTGGCGGCGGCGATCGTCCTCATGATCACCTTTGGCTCCGCGATCGCCGCCGGCGTCCCGCTGCTGACCGCCGCGCTCGCGCTCGGCACGACGCTCGGGCTCGTCCCGGTCCTCTCGCAGATCGTCGACACCCCGGACTTCGCGCCCCAGCTGGCGGCGCTGATCGGCATCGGGGTCGGGATCGACTACTCGCTGATCGTCGTCACCCGCTATCGCGCCGAGCACGCCCGCGGGCTGAGCCGCGACGACGCGCTGCTGCTGGCGATCGACACCGCGGGCCGCACGGTCTTCTTCGCCGGGCTGACGGTCATCATCGCGCTGCTCGGGCTGCTGCTGCTGGGGCTCTCGTTCATGCAGGGCGCGTCGCTGGCCTCGGCGCTCGCGGTGCTGCTCGTGATGTCGGCCGCCCTCACCCTGCTGCCGGCGATCCTCAGCAAGATCGGCGACTGGGTCGACCGCGGCCGGCTGCGGCTGCCGGGCCGGCGGCGCCCGCCGCCGGCGGGCGTCGCGCCCGGGCAGATCGAGCTGTCGGGCGAGAGTCCCGGGTGGGCGCGCTGGTCGGGCGTCGTCCAGCGCCGGCCGATCGCGGCGATCGTCGTCGCGGTGGTCGTGCTGCTTGCGCTCGCCGTGCCCGCGCTGCACATGCGCCTGGGGACCTCGGACGCCGGCCTGGACCCGCCCGGCACGACGACGCGCGTCGCCTACGACCTCATCGCCAAGGGCTTCGGCGCGGGCACCAACGGCCAGTTCCTGCTTGCCGTCCAGCTGCCGGGGCCGGGCGACACGAAGGCCGCGGCGCAGGTCGCGCAGGCGGTCAAGGCCGACCCGGACGCCGCCGTCGTGTCGCCGCCGCAGCTGTCGCCTGATCGCAAGGTCGCCACGATCGTGATGTTCGCCAAGACCGGCCCGCAGGAGGTCGCGACGACGAACCTGCTCACGCGCCTGCGCGACGAGCGGATCCCGGCCGCCGAGCGCACCTCGGGGGCGCAGGTCTACGTGGGCGGCGCGACGGCCTCGCAGGAGGACTTCACCCAGGTCATCGCGTCCAAGCTCGTGCTGTTCGTCGGCATGGTGGTCCTGCTCAGCGCGCTGCTGCTGATGGCCGTCTTCCGCAGCGTCTTCGTGCCGCTGAAGGCCGCGGTGATGAACCTGCTGTCGATCGGCGCCGCGCTCGGCTTCGTCACGCTCGTCTTCCAGGACGGCTTCATGGCCGACGTGCTGTCGGTGGGCACCGGCCCCGTCGAGTCCTTCGTGCCGGTGATGCTGTTCGCGATCGTCTTCGGGCTGAGCATGGACTACGAGGTCTTCCTGATGTCGCGCACCTACGAGGAGTGGCATCGCACGGGGGACGCGTCGCGCGCGGTGCGCAACGGCCTGGCGACCACCGGGCGCGTCATCACCGCCGCCGCCGCGATCATGATCGTCGTGTTCGCGTCCTTCGCGCTCGGCCCCGACCGCATCATCAAGGAGTTCGGCCTCGGGCTCGCGATGGCGGTCCTGCTCGATGCCCTGATCATTCGCTGCCTGCTCGTGCCGGCGATCATGCAGCTCGCCGGCCGCTACGCCTGGTGGCTGCCGTCGTGGCTCGGGTGGATCCCGCGCCTCGCGCTCGAGCGCGGCTAGCCATCGCCGCGATGACCTGCCCGCCCGGCTAATCTCCCGGCGCACTGCGGGCGACGAGGGGCGGACGATGCGACGTTGGACAGGGCCGGTCGTACTCGTGCTGATCGCAGGCGCGGCGGCGGCCGGTTGCGGTGGGGGAAACGGCGGCGCCAAAACGACCGCGACAGCGACCGCGACCGCCGCAGCCAAGCCGGCCACGACGACCGCGACCGTGCCCGCTCCCCCCACGACGCCCGGCTCGATCCAGGAGGCCGAGCAGCGGCTCAGGCAGGCGGGCTACACCGTGACCGGCCTGGACGTCAATCCACCCGCCCTGGCGGCGCGCAAGGTCGGCGACCAGGTGCTCATGTACGAGTACGCGAGCACCGCCGCCGCGATCAAGGGCCGCGATGAGATCAGGCGTGCGGTTGCCCAGCGGCCCAACCGCGGGGTGGCGGTGTCCGCCAAGCGGCGCGTCTACTTCCTCGGCCAGCCGCATGCGATCACGCCGGCGGAGCGCAAGTCCTTCCAGACTCTCGTGGGAATCGCCGAAGGACGCTGACGCGCCCGGCCCGCCACCGACGGCGGGTCACCGGGGGCGATGCTGCGGACGATCCCTATCCCGGCAGCTGAGCCAGGAGGTGCTGTCAGCACTTGGCGGGTAGACCAATGCGGGTGTCGGTTGAACGCCAGGAGCAGGTGCACGAGGTCGTCGGCGCGCGCGCCGAGAACATCGCGCCGCTGCGCCATGCGGTCGCCGGGTTCGCCGCGCTGAACGGCGCGTCTGACTGCGAGCTGGAGGACGTCGCCCTGGCCGTGTCCGAAGCGCTCACCAATGCCGTCCTGCATGCCTACCGCGGGG
>JAXDFS010000157.1:0-3939 GCA_034665465.1 Solirubrobacteraceae bacterium | reverse complement strand
GCGGCGCCCTCGAAGGCGTCCTGCAGCTCCTCCGCGGTCAGGGCGACGCGAAAGCCCTTGCCGCCGCCCCCGCCCGCCGCCTTGACGGCGACCGGGTAGCCGATCTCCTCGGCGATCGGTCGCGCGGCGTCGACGTCCGCGACGGCCACGGTCGTCCCGGGCACGATCGGCACCCCCGCGGCCTGCATGAGCTCGCGCGCCCGCGTCTTGGAGCCCATCGCGTCGATCGCGCTCGCCGGGGGGCCGATGAAGACGATCCCGGCGTCCTCGCAGGCGCGGGCGAAGGCGGCGTTCTCGGCCAGGAAGCCGTAGCCGGGGTGCACGGCCTCGGCCCCGGACTCCCTGACGACCTCGAGGATCCGCTCGACGTTGAGGTAGCTCTCCGCGGGCGAGGCGCCGCCGAGCAGGTAGGCCTCGTCCGCGCGGCGCACGTGCGGGGCGTCGCGGTCGATCTCGGAGTAGACCGCCACCGAGGCGATGCCGAGCTCCTCGAGCGCGCGGATGATGCGGACCGCGATCTCGCCGCGGTTGGCAATGAGGACTTTGGTGAACATGTGGCCGATGGCGGGCCCGCCGGGCGCGGGACGCGTCAGCTCAGGATACGGGGGGCGGGCCGGCCCAGCCCGAGCTCGGGCAGCGGCGCCGGTCGCCCGATGTGGAAGCCCTGCGCGTAGTCGACGCCCTGCGAGCGCACGAAGGCCTCCAGCTGCGGGTCGCTGACGAACTCCGCGACCGTCTCCTTGCCCAGGCCGCGGGCGATCCGCACCACGGCCTCGATGACGAGCTGGTCGGTGCGGTTGCCGAGGCAGCCGGAGACGAACTCGCCGTCGATCTTCAGGTAGTCGAACGGCAGGTGCTTGAGGTAGTAGAAGGACCCGAAGCCGGCGCCGAAGTCGTCGAGGGCGAAGCGGCAGCCCAGCTGCGTGAGCCGGTCGGCGAAGCGCCGCGCCTGCGGGATGTTCGAGACGGCGGCGGTCTCGGTGATCTCGAAGATCAGCCGCCGCGGGTCGACGCCCGTCCGCCTGAGCTCGTTCTCGATCAGGTGCACCAGCGTCGTGTCGTTCAGCGACACGCCCGAGAGGTTGATCTCCAGCGCCACCGTGCCGCCGGGATCGGCCGCCAGCAGCTCGATCGCCTGCATGACGACCCAGCAGTCGATCTCCGGTGCGAGACCGAAGCGCTCGGCCAGCGGCAGGAAGGCGCCGGGGGCGATCAGGTCGCCGTCGTCGCCGAGCATCCGCAGCAGCAGCTCGTACTGGCGGGTCTCGCCGGTGCGCAGGTCGCGGATCGGCTGGCCGTGCAGGACGAAGCGGTCGTCGTCCAGCGCCGAGCGGATGCGGTCCAGCCAGCTCATGCGCTCGCCGATGCGCTCGGGACGGTCGGCGCCGGGCGAGACGACCGAGTAGCGGTCGCGCCCGGCCTCCTTGGCCTCGTACATCGCCAGGTCGGCCTCGATCAGCAGCTCCTCGCCGTTGAGCTCGGCAGCGCCGAACGGCGCGATCCCGACGCTGGTCGTGACGCGCTGGCGCCGGTCCCCGGAGGCGATCGTCGCCTCCTCGCGCACGGCGCGCACGAGCGCGGCGGCGACCTGCTCGGCCTCGGCCGCGCTCACGTTGGGCAGCAGCACGGCGAACTCGTCGCCGCCAAGGCGCGCGAGCGTGTCGCTCTCGCGCAGGCGGTCCTGCAGGAGCGCGGCGACCGACAGGATCAACTCGTCGCCGGCGTGGTGGCCGAGGGCGTCGTTGACGTACTTGAAGTGGTCGAGGTCGAGCACGAGCAGCGCGCCGCGCGGCCCGTAGCGCGCGACCTCCGCGATGTGGCGGTCGAGCTCCTGCTCGAAGCGGCGGCGATTGAGCAGCCCGGTCAGCGGGTCGTGGTCGGCGAGGTGGCGCAGCTCGCGCTCGAAGCGCCGGCGCTCGGTGATGTCCTGGATCTGGTCGAGGAAGTGCAGCGGCTCGCCGGCGGCGTCGCGCACGAGGGTGGTGGTGCGCGCGACCCATGCCACCGAGCCGTCCGGGCGCAGGTAGCGCTTCTCGTCGTCCGACGAGCCGATCCTGCCATCGATGAGATCTCGCATGACCGCGAAGTCGGCCGGCAGGTCGTCGGGGTGGGTGATCGCCGAGAACGTCATGCCCGCCAGCTCGTGGGGCCCGTAGCCGGTGATCATGCACAGCGCCTCGTTGACCTCCAGGAAGCGCCCGTCGAGTGATGCGACCGCCATCCCGATCGGGGACACCTCGAACGCCCGGCGGAAGCGCTCCTGCGCCTCGCCGATCTCGCGCTCGCGCTCGGCGCGCTCGCCGACGTCCTGGACGATGAGCATCGCGCTGTCGATCTGCCCCGCCTCGCTCAGGCGCAGGGGGCTGGTGCGCAGCCACAGCGCATAGCCGTGCTCGGGGGAGACGATGTCGAAGCTGCGCTCCTCGCCGTCCAGCGCGGCCGTGCACGCGTCGACGAGCGCGTCGGCGTCGGGCGACGGGAGCACCGCGCTGACGTGACGGCCGACGAGCAGCTGCGGGACGATCGTGCCCTCGTGCAGAGACTGGCCGGCGGCGAACTCGAGCTCGAGCTCGGCGTCGATGAGGAAGACGGCGGTGTCCGGCAGGCCCTGGACGAGCGCGCGGTAGCGGCTCTCGCTGCCGGCGAGCGCGCGTTCGGCGAGGCGCTCCTGGGTGACGTCGCGACCCGACGCGTAGACCATCCGGTCCTCGTCGACCGTGCGCAGGCTCCAGTCGATCCAGTGCCAGGAGCCGTCCTTGGCGCGCCAGCGGTTGGTCACCCGGCCGCCCTGCGCGCCAGGGACCCGCGCCGCGCGCGTGGCCTGCGACATCGCCGAATGGTCCTCGTCGGGGACGAAGTCGAAGATCGACCTGCCGAGCAGCTCCGCGCGGCTCCAGCCCAGGCGCTGCTCCCACTCGCCGTTGACGCGGTGCATGCGACCGTCGAAGTCGACCGTGCAGAGCATGTCGCTCGAGATGTCGAAGAAGCGCGTGCTCTCCTCCTGCAGGCGGCGTTGCTCGGTGATGTCGCGCGCGATGCCCAGCGATCCGATCGCCGCACCGCTCGCGTCGCGAAACGGGCTCTTGGTGACCGAGAGGACGTAGCGCTCCTCGCCGAAGCGCCCGGAGATCTCATACGACGACGCCGCCTCGCGGACGAGCACGTCGCTGTCGCGCGCCGCGACCTCGTCGGCGACCTCGGGCAGCAGCTCCTCGTTGGAGCGCCCGACGATCTCGCGCGCCGGCCGGCCGATGAGCTGGGCGGCGGCGCTGTTGACGAGCAGGTAGCGCCCGTCGAGGTCCTTGATGTAGATCGCGTCGGTCGTCGCCTCGATGAGCTGCTCGAGCAGCCGGCGGCTGCTGGCGGCCTGCGCCGCGGTCCGCCCGACGATCGGTGCGACGCACAGCAGGACCACCGCCCGGCCGGCGATCGTCGCGACGCCCTCGCCCGACCAGCCGAGCACGGCGATCGCGGTCATGGCGGCGCTCGCGCCGGCAGCGCAGCGCAACGCGGCGCGCGTCCCGAACTCGGTGGCGATCAGCGTGACCGCGATGATGAACGCCAGCCCGAGGGTCACCGGCGGCGCGGGCGTGAACGCGCGCGCGGCGCTCGCTCCGACGATCAGCACGGCGGCTGTCACCAGCACCGAGACGCGTCCTGCGCCGTAGCTGCCGAGCAGGCGGGTCAGCCCGGCGGGAGCCAGCCGCTCGTCGACCGCCGCCCCGCGGCTCTCCCCGGCGGAAAAGTCCATCACAGGGACGTATCGACCGCAGCCGCCTGCAGGGTTAGTGCGAGACCCCGTCCCAGCCGCAGCCCCAGCCCGCGCCGGTGCTTGGCGGGTGCCCCGCCGCCTCCATGCGGGCCGCCCGGCCCCACTGCGAGGCCGGGGCGGGCGGCGCGGGGGCCGGTGCCGGAGCCGTGTCGCGCATGAAGCGCTCG
>JAXDFS010000156.1:0-7459 GCA_034665465.1 Solirubrobacteraceae bacterium | reverse complement strand
GCCTCCTCGACGGCGACCTCGGTCAGCGACGCGACCGCCGCGAGATGCAGGTACTCCGCGGCCTCGGCGGTGGGCGCGGCGCCGCCGTCGAGCAGCAGCACCGCGCCGACCGTCTCGTCGCCCGAGGCGATCGGGATCTCGACCGCAAGGCCGCGCGGCGCGTGCGCCGGGCGGTCGTGCACGACGTCGGCGACGTAGTGCCGCAGCTCGGGGAGCCGGTCTGCGGCCGGTGAGCCCGCCGGGGCGATGACCGCGGCGCCCAGCCGCGGCACCACGATCGCCACCGACCCGCCGACGGCCTCGGCCGCCAGCTCGGCGACGCGCTCGAGGCCGTCCCCGGCCAGGACGGCGTCGACCATCCGCAGGTGCAGCCCCCTCAGCCGCTCGACGAGGGTGGTCGCTGTCGGGGCGGCCACCCTCACCGCCCCACTAGCGCCCCACGGGCCGCGTCGGCATCAGCCCGTCGCCGCCGTCGCGGCGTCGGGATGGGCCTGCAGCGTGTCCTCTCCGGACTCGCCCGTCCGGATGCGGTAGGCCTCCTCGACCGGCAGGACGAACACCTTGCCGTCGCCGACGGCTCCCGTCCTGCCGTGCTTGAGGATCGTCTCGACGATCGCCATGACGTCCTTCGTCGAGACGACGCACTCGATCTTCACCTTCGGCCGCAGGTAGTTCGTGAGCTCCGCGCCGCGGTAGCGCTCGGTGATGCCCTTCTGGCGTCCCGAGCCCTTCACCTCGCTGATGGACAGCGAGGGGAATCCGAGCGACAGGAGCTCCGTTCTGATCGGCTCGAATGCCTCGTGCCGAACATATGCGATCACCATCTTCATGCGGGGCTCTCCTTCGTGGCCAGAGCGGGTACTGGTGCGGGTGGGACTGTCGCAGACGGCCCGCCGCCGTACCCGATGAGCTCGGCTGCCGGGATGAACGCCTCCGGGTAGCCGTACATGCCGTGCTCGGAGATGTCCAGACCGGCGTCCTCCTCCTCTTCGCTGACGCGCAGCCCGTACGTCTTCTTGATGGCGTAGAAGGTCGCGAAGCTCATGACGAAGACGAAGAGGAACGCCATCGTGAAGCCCGCGACCTGCGCGATCAGCTGCTTGAACGAGCCCGAGTACAGCAGGCCGCCGCCCGGATCGCCGACCGCGTTGTAGGCCGCCAGCCGCGGCGAGGTGAACAGCCCGCAGGAGAACGTGCCCCAGATGCCGCAGACGCCGTGGGCGGTCAGCACGCCGACCGGATCGTCGAGCTTCTTGTCGATCGCGAGCACGCAGGGCGGGATCAGCATGCCGGCCACGAGCCCGATCGGGATCGCCGCCCACAGCTCGACGTAGCCCGACGGCGCCGTGATCGCCACCAGCGCGCCGATGGCGCCGTTGCCGCACATGCCGATGTCCAGCGTCTTCATCATCAGACGCCCCATCACGAGCGAGCCGAGGACGCCGCAGGCGGCCGCGAGGTTCGTGACCAGCAGGATCTCCGGGAAGCGCCCGTCGGTGGCGTTCAGCGTCGAGCCCGGGTTGAACCCGAACCAGCCCAGCCACAGGACCATGACCGCGAGCCCGAACAGCGGCATGTTGTGGCCCGGGATCGCCCGCGGCTTGCCGTCGGAGCCGTACTTGCCCTTCCTCGGGCCGAGCAGCAACAGCACGGCGAAGGCCCCGGTCGCGCCGATGAGGTGGACGGCCGTCGAGCCGGCGAAGTCCTGCATGCCGACGAAGCCGATGTCCTTCCAGAGGCCGACAGGGACCTGGAGGAAGCCGCCGCCGAACACCCAGTGCGCGCCGATCGGGTAGATGACGCAGGAGAAGACGACGGCGTAGATGATGTAGACGCCGAACTTGATGCGCTCGAGCGTCGAGCCCCACACGATCGCCAGCGAGACGGCGGCGAACACGAACTGGAAGAAGAACTTCGCCTCGATCGTCGCGCTCGACAGACCCATGATCGGGAACGCCGACAGCGGGTCGCCGTAGTTGTGCAGCAGGAAGCCGGTCCCGCCGACGACCCCGGTGATGCCCAGGTGGTCGTTGCCGAACGCAAACGCGAACCCGACGAAGTACCAGCAGATTGCACAGATCGAGAAGTTCGTGAGGATCTTCGCGACGACCGTCCCGGCGTTCTTCTGCCGGGAGAACCCGATCTCGAGGAACATGAAGCCGCACTGCATGAACATCACGACCATGCCGGCGACGATCACCCAGATGGTGTTGACCGCAACCGTGTCGAGGCCGACGGTGTTGGAGATGCCGCCGTTGCTGTTGATCGCCGTGTCGACGTTGTCGGCCGCGGCCAGGCTCGGTACCAGCAGAGCGACGAGCAGCCCGGCCCCCACAGCGGGCAGCACCTTGGTCGCCAACGTCCGTCTCATACGTCCTCCTCGATCGGATGCGCCTTCATCGAGCCTCATCGTCTTGACCGGCCCGTCGTGCGTCTTTGTACGGGGGTCGAAAGATCGTCCGGGGCGCTTCGCCCTCTGTCATTGACAGCCGCGGGCGGGCGCTCCTAGGCTGCGTTCGTCCCCACGGGCAGGCGGTGCACCGCAATTGCGCCGTGGACAAACGCGACCGCCGAGCGCTGTCCGCAGGGACAACGACCGCGCGGCGCAACCGCGGCTACAGTCAGCGCGGCCACCACGAGGAGGACACCAGACACCCATGCCCAGAATTCGTCAGGACAACGTCACCGCCGCGCAGTGGAGCACGAACGGCGGCGCGCTCGGATCACCCGACCTGACCGTCGCCGGCAACCAGGTCTTCGGCGCCAACGTCTTCAGCACCGACGTCCAGCGCCAGCGGCTGCCCAAGCACGTCTTCAAGGCACTGTCCTCGGCGCTGGCGCGCGGGGAGGCGCTGGACACGTCGCTGGCGGACTCGGTCGCGCAGGCGATGAAGGGCTGGGCACTCGAGCGCGGCGCGACGCACTACACCCACTGGTTCCAGCCGCTGACCGGCATGACGGCCGAGAAGCACGACTCGTTCTACGGCCCGACGGGCGACGGCACGGCGATCGCCGAGTTCTCGGGCAAGGAGCTCATCCAGGGCGAGCCTGACGCGTCCTCGTTCCCCACCGGCGGCCTGCGCGCGACATTCGAGGCCCGCGGCTACACCGCCTGGGACCCCAGCTCGCCGGCGTTCATCCTCGAGAACCCCAACGGCGCGCTGCTGTGCATCCCGACGGCGTTCGTCTCGTGGACGGGCGAGGCGCTGGACACGAAGATCCCGCTGCTGCGCTCGATGGACGCGATGTCCACGTCGGCGATCCGCGCGCTGCACCTGCTCGGCGACCAGTCGGCGACGCGCGTGTTCACCACGGTCGGGCCCGAGCAGGAGTACTTCCTGATCGACGAGCAGTACTACTACCAGCGCCCTGACCTCGTCACGACCGGGCGCACGCTCTACGGCGCCAAGCCGCCGATGGGCCAGGAGCTCGACGAGCACTACTTCGGCTCGATCCCCGAGCGGATCCTGTCCTGCATGATGGAGACCGAGCGCGAGCTCGCCAAGCTCGGCGTCCCGGTCAAGACGCGTCACAACGAGGTCGCGCCCAACCAGTACGAGATCGCGCCGATCTTCGAGAACTCGAACATCGGCTGCGACCACCAGCAGCTCACGATGCAGCTGCTGCAGAACGTCGCGCGCCGCTACGGGCTCGTCTGCCTGCTGCACGAGAAGCCGTTCGCCGGCATCAACGGCTCGGGCAAGCACAACAACTGGTCGATGGGGACCGACACCGGGGTCAACCTGCTCGATCCGGGCGACACGCCCAGCGAGAACATCCAGTTCCTGTTCTTCGCCGCCGCGGTCATCCAGGCCGTCGACCTCCACCAGGCGCTGCTGCGCGCGTCGGTCGCCAACGTCGGCCAGGACCACCGGCTCGGCGCCAACGAGGCCCCGCCGGCGATCATCTCGATCTTCCTCGGCGGCGAGCTGGAGAAGGTGTTCTCGGCGATCGCCAGCGGCGAGGCCGCGGTGTCGGCGGACGGCGGGTTCCTCGGCCTTGGCACGCCAGTGCTGCCGCCCCTGCCGCTGCACAGCGGCGACCGCAACCGCACCTCGCCGTTCGCCTTCACCGGCAACCGCTTCGAGTTCCGCATGGCGGGCTCGTCGGCGTCGCTGGGGCTGCCGAACACCGTGCTCAACACGATCACCGCCGAGGCCGTCGACAACCTGTCCGATGCCCTGGAGGCCAAGCTCGGCGAGGGCACGGATCTCGACGAGGCCGTGATCGCGGTCGTCAAGGACAGCTACAGCGCGCACAGCAAGATCGTGTTCGGCGGCGACGGCTACTCGGAGGAGTGGCACGCCGAGGCCGAGAAGCGCGGGCTGGACAACCTGCCCTCCACCCCCGACGCGCTCCCCGAGCTTGCGAGCGAGCAGACGGTCGCCGTCATGTCGAAGTACGGCGTGCTCTCCGAGCGCGAGCTGGACGCGCGCTACGAGGTTGCCGTCGAGCAGTACGTGATCAAGCTCAACATCGAGGCCGAGACCGCGTCCTCGATCGCGCGCACGATGCTGCTGCCGGCGGCGATCCGCCACCTCAACGAGCTGCTCGCCAGCGGCCGCGAGGGCCTGATCGACGAGTTCGCGCCGCTCGTCGGCGACTTCCACAAGGCCATCCTCGGGCTGGAACTCGTCAACAAGGACCCCGGGCTCGAGGGCATGGAGATGGCGGTCTACCTTCGCGACAAGGTCGTCCCGGAGATGACCGAGGTGCGCACGCTCGCCGACGCGCTGGAGAAGCTCGTCGCCGACGACCTGTGGCCGCTGCCGAAGTACTCGGAGATGCTCTTCATCAAGTAGCGGCCTCCAGATGCGCTTGTAGTCTCCGGCTCGATGCGAGCCACGGGCTGCCTGCTGGTCCTCTTCGCGTTGCTGCTCGCCGGGTGCGGCGGCGGCGGGAAGAGCCGGCTGCGCCTCGTGGGGCCGCTGACGACCGCGCAGGTCATCGCGGGGTTCCAGCGCGAGACCGGCACGCAGCTGCATGCCGAAGACGAGACCCCCACGTATGACCGCGTGATCTCCCGCTCCGAGGACCATTCGCGATTCGGGTCCTTCTCGATCTTCGTGATCAAGCGCGAGGTCGCCAAGAACTTCGCGCGGCTGATCGAGCCGACCGACGGTGACTTCGCGCGCCAGACGTACGCGGCGCCCGATGCCGCTGGCATCGTCTGGGGCGCGCGCTGCTTCAAGGAGAGCGGGGATTGCGCGTACACGGCGACGAAGCGCTTCGCCACCAACGTGGTCCTCGAATGGGACGCCGTCGGGGCGCGGGTCGCCGACGCGAGCTGGCGGCGGCTCTCGGCAGCTCTGACGAAGGTCGCGATCGATCCGCCGGCCACGACGACGACGGGGGCGCCCGCCACGACGACCGCGTCCCCCACGACGACCGCGCCGGCGAAGCCCGATGGCGCGCCGATCCCTGCCTCGCGCGTGGTGCGCCTGTTTCCCCGGCGCACGCGCGCGCAGCTCACCCGCCACGAGCGCACCCCGGACTGGGATGAGCTGGGATTCCCGTTTCACGACGTCGAGACCGCCGAGGACAGGCGCCTGTCGGACGAGTTCGGGGTCTTCACGATCTACGTGCTGCGGCGCGATTTCGACGCGAACTACAAGCACCTGATCACGCCGCGGTCGTTCGACGACCTGAGCCGCACCGCCGAGCCGGCGGATCCTGAGGGCATCGTCTGGACGAAGACGTGCGGGATCAAGGTGACCTGCACCTACGCGGCGACGAAGCGCTTCGGCGACAGCCTCGTCCTGGACTGGCAGGCCGGCATCGAGAAGCGGACGACCGCCACCTGGGACCGGCTCGCGAAGATCCTGACGCTGGCCGCCGCGCAGCGGCGCTAGCCGATCCACTCACCCGCAGCACCGATGAACCCGGCGAGGACGCGAACGCGCGCGCCGCTCACGATCGCGCGTATCGGCGCTCCTCCTCGAACATCCGCAGCGCGAAGCGGCCCGCCGGGTGCGCGCGCCAGCGCTCGACCGCGGCCGCCATCTCGGCATGCATGTCCTGCGGCTGTGGCAGCGGCGTGCCGTAGACCGGCGGGACGACGGCGGGCGCGGCGAGCGCGGCGAAGGTCAGGTCGGCCGCGCTGAAGCGCTCCCCGACGAGGTGGCGACGGCCGTCGGACAGCAGCTCCGCCACGGCGTCGAACTCCTCGTCGACGCGCTCGATCGCCGCGGCCGCCGTCCGGTCGCTGATCCCGAGGTAGCGGTTGATGAACATCTTCGCCGGCGCCAGCACGAACGGGAACACCCGCCGCTCCCACGCCGGGACGCCGGTGAGGTTCCAGGGCGAGAAGTGCCGGGCGTCCTTGAACACCTCGTGGTAGAGCCAGAGCCGGCTCTGGGGGCCGAGCACGGTGTCGAAGCGACGCTCCAGCGCCACCACCTCCGCGCGATCGGCTGGATCGGCCGGGTACAGGCGGCGCTGCGCCGGCGTGTGCTCGTCGGCGTAGGCGAGGATCGCCGGCGACTCGTCGTAGACGCCCTCCGCGGTGCGCAGCACCGGCGCGGTGGTCCCGCCGCCCGCGCGCTTGGCGGCGAGCGCGTGGACGAGCTGGATGTGGCGCCTCTCGGTGTACTGCACGCCGGCGCGATCCAGCGCCCAGCGGGCCTTCTCGCAGAAGTGGCTGATCGGAATCGTGACGAGGATCCGCTCGTCGCCGGCAGGGCGTGCCATGGCCCCAGCATCGCCCACGGGGGCCGGGGTGACAAGCTAGCGCGCGTGCTCGAGCCGCTGCGGACCGTCACCGCCACCCGCTACGTCGCCGCGCTGCGCGAGGGCGGATCGCTGCCCGGGCTCGTCGAGGCCGACGATCTCGGCATGTACGTCACGAAGTTCAGCGGCGCCGGCCAGGGCACCGGCGCGCTCGTCGCGGAGGTGCTCGCGGGCGAGCTCGCGCGGGCGATCGGGCTGCCGGTGCCCGAGCTCGTCGTCGTCGACGTCGCGCCGCAGCTCGGCCACGCCGAGCCCGACCCGGAGATCCAGGAGCTCATCAGCGCCAGCCCGGGCCCGAACCTCGGGATGGACTTCCTTCCCGGCTCGCTGCCGTTCACGCTGCCGGCGGCGGCCGAGGGCGGGTTCGACCCGGCGCTGGCCGCCGACATCGTCTGGTTCGACGCGCTGGTGACGAACGTCGACCGCACGCACCGCAACCCCAACCTGCTGCTCTGGCACGGGCGCACGTGGCTCATCGACCACGGCGCGTCCTTCTTTCGCCAGCACGGCGACAAGCCGCTCTCGCAGACCGCGCACGACAGCGTCCCGATGCTCGCAGAGCACGTGCTGCTGCCCGTCGCCGGCCCGATCGAGGAGGCCGACGAGCGCCTCGCCGCGCGGGCGCTCGCCGCCGTCGGCCCTGCTGTCGCGCTGATCCCGGCGGCCTGGCTGGGCGCGAACCCCGCGTCGCGCCGGGGCGACTTCGCGGCGTTCCTGGTCGAGCGGCTCG
>JAXDFS010000155.1:0-5214 GCA_034665465.1 Solirubrobacteraceae bacterium | reverse complement strand
TCTGCGCGCAGAGCCCGCTCAGGTGCGCCGTCGCGAACGAGTTGCCGGTGCCGGTGATCGTCGAGCCGTCGAGCCACCCGACCTCGACGTCGGTACCGCGCGCGAAGAACTCGACCGGCGGGCGCGGGTTGGCGAGGAACTCGTACGGATCCTCGGTCTCGTGCGCGCCGACCGAGATCACGGAGGCGAAGCGCCACGGGTAGCTCTCGACGGCCGCGTTGTGGGCCGAGCAGACGAGCATCGTCCGGTGGAAGTACGCCGCGTCGGCGAGGTCGTGCAGCAGCGGCGCGGCATCGCGCTTGCGGGACGACATCGAGAGGTTGATGACGTCGAACCGCTGCTCGATGGCCCAGGCCAATCCGGTCAGCAGCGCGTCGGCGGTGCCCGTCGCGTCAGCCCCGAGCACGCGCACGCCGTGGAGCGCGCAGTCCGGAGCGAAGCGCCGGATCACGCTCGCACAGGCGGTGCCGTGGCCGCTGGCGTCCGGGGCGCCGTCCTCGGTCACCTCGGCGCCCGCCTCGCCCGCGCAGACGACCACCGCCCGGGTCACCCCGCGCACGAGCGGATGTGTCGCATCCACGCCCGAGTCCACCAGCGCGACGCTCGCCCCGGCCCCGTCTGCGCCGCCCCACGCCCACTCTCGAGTGAGCGGCGCGGGCCACGGCGGCGCGTCGAGGATGCGAACCGCCGCCGCCCGCACGCTGTAGGCCGGAAGCTCGGAGGCGGCGCACATGAATGCGGACGATACGGATAACTGCGCGGCAAACCGCGTGGCCGGTTCACTGAGACAGTCCGCATCACTCGGTGATCCGGGTAGCCTGCTCGCCGTGCCACAGGGCGGCGATCTGACGACGATTTCCGACGGTGATCTCGTTGCCCGCTGCCGGAGTGGAGACCAGGCAGCATGGAACGCGCTCGTCGAACGCTTCTCGCGCTACATCTACGCGATCCTGACCCAAGGATTTCGCTTCGCCGAGCACGACGCCGAGGACATCTTTCAAGACGTCTTCGCACGCACCTGGACACACCTCGAGCGTCTGCGCGACGACGACGCGATTCGTCCCTGGCTGGCGCAGCTCACGCGCCGCCTGGCGATCGACCGCATCAGAAGCGGCGGGCGCGAGCAGCCCGCCGAGGACGTGGCCGAGACGGCCGAGCTCGACGACACGCTCGCGCGCCTGGACGACGCGTTGGACATACGACGCGCGATGAGCACGCTGCCCGAGCACTGCCAAGAGGTGCTGGACCGCTTCTTCGCGCGCGATGAGAGCTACCAGACCATCGCGGCGGCGCTTGAGATCCCGCCCGGCACGATCGCCAGCCGCATCTCGCGCTGCCTGTCGAAGATGAAATCTGAACTGGAGGGAAGATGATGTGGTGCCCGCGCGTCTTGGGGTCAGAGATGCCATGACAGACAACCTCACCGAAGAGCACATCGCCAGGCTGATCGCCGCTCTGCCGCCGGCACCGCAATCCTGGGTGCAGGCCGCCCAGCAGCTGCCGTCGGCGCGTGCCGCGATCGAAAGTGCCTCCAGTCGCCCCACCGGGCAGGAGCGCACCATGAAGCCGCCGACGCCGCACGACCTCGACGAGATCACCGAGCGCATCGATGGCGCCCTGCTGGCGCTGTGCGGCGCCGACACAGAGGTCCAAGCGCATCGGATGTTCACCGACGAGCGCGTCAAGCAGTCGGTCGATGACATGCAGGGAGCGCTGGCGCTGCTGCGCGCCCCCGACACGGGCGGCGGCGAGCGCGTCAATCAGTCCGCCGGGCAACTGCAACGCGCGCTGGGCATCCTGCGCGACATCAGCGCAAAGCCCGAAACGGTCGGCGAAACAGCGCAAGCCGGTTACGAGCAGCCGCTCGCGCAGTCCATCGCCGAGCTCGAGAGCGCCCTCGCCCTGCTGCACGCGGTCGACACATCAGACATCGACCCCGCGCCCTGACCGACGACGCGCGGAGCGCAAACCGAACCGGCGAACAGTTGGCGCGTCGCCTACGGTTCGTGCGAATGCTCCGAGCGCCCTGCGTCTGCTGTCTGTTACTCGCACTCCTCGTGCCCGCGAGCGCGACGGCCGCGGGCCCTCCCAGGCCGCAGGTCAGGGCAGCCGGCCACACGCGCGCGGCGTCGCTCGTGACCTACTGCTGGACGGACGCGGCACCCGACGGGACGGCCGCGACATCGTGTGCCGACGGCGTGCTCGGCACTCCGGCGCAGTCACTTCCGTGGCGCAGGGGCGACATCATCTACCTCGACCTCCGCCTGCCCGCCCATGGCGTTCGCGTCGAGGCCGCCCGACTCGGGCCGCCCGGTGCGTCGCCGCGAGGATCCGTTGCGCTCCGGCCGCGTAAGCTCGACGAGAGCGGGCGTCGCTGGGCCCTGCTCATCCCGCATCGCGCTCGAACCTCGACGGTCCTGCTCATCAGCGCTCGTTTCGTCAACGGCGACCTGCTCGCCGTGGTCGGTCTGCACGCGCGCCGCTCGGGTCTCAGAACAGCGCGGCCTGCTCCGGCGGGTCGAGGCAGTCGGGCGCGTCGTGGCGAGCGTCGTTGACGGCGCGGCTCACGGGGCGGTTGACGAGCGCGGTGGTCGGGGCCGCGAGCAGGTGGTGCAAGTCGGACTCGGGTGTCGCAGGGTCCAGCCAGGCGCCCTCGGCCTCGCGCGGGAGGATCACCGGCATGCGGTCGTGCAGGTCGACGATCGGGCCGGTGGCGGCGGTGGTGACGATCGAGCAGGTCCGCAGCGGCTCGACCGGGTCGCCGGTGCGCGGGCGCCAAGAGGCCCACAACCCGGCGAAGGCGAACGGCGCGCCGTCCTCGCGCGTGATCCAGTGCGGCGTGCCGGAAGCCCACTCGTAGAAGCCGTCGGCGACGATCAGGCAGCGCCTGCGGGCGAACGCGTCACGGTAGGCGGGGCGCTCGGCGACGGTCTCGGCGCGGGCGTTGATCGTCTTGACGCCGATCTCGCGCGGATCGGTCGCCCAGTGCGGGACCAGGCCCCAGCGCAGGAGCGTGCCCTCGGGCTCGGAGTCCTCGCGCCGCACGATCGCGAGCACGTCGTCGCCGGGCGCGACGTTGTAGCGCCGGCGCACCTCCAGGCGCTCGTCCAGCGCGAAGCGGGAGCGCAGTTGCGACGGGTCAGTCGCGGCGAGGGTGAAGCGCCCGCACATCAGCCGCCGGCGCGCGCGGCGCGCGCCTTGGCCTTCGCTGCGGCCTGCTTGCGCTTTCCGACGAAGCCGAGCACGGCGAGCGCGACGATCACGACCAGCAGCCCGGTCGCGATCGTGCCGATGATCGAGCCGCCGCCGAGCGGCAGCAGGATCAGGGCCGCGATGCCCGATCCGACCGCCAGCAGCGTGACGACGAGCAGCACGACGAGCGCAATGCTGCGCGCCTTCAAGGCCAGCCCGGCGCCCTGGGGTGGCGCGATCAGGCCCATGATCCGCAGGATGAAGAGCTGGCGGCTGGAGGGCGCCTGCTGGCCGAGCTTCTCGACGGCCGCCTTGAGGTCGTCCGGGCGGCGCTCGGCGAGCGCGAGCGAGGCCTCGGCCATCCGCCGCAGCTGCATCCGCTCCTGCGGACGGGCGGCCGCGATCGCGCGCCGGAAGTGCTCGCGCGCGCTCTGCGCGTCGTAGCGCTCGGAGGCGCGCGCGCCGAGGATCGCCTGCGCCGCGGCGCGGTACTTCGTCTCGGCCGCGAGCTCCTCGTCGGAGCGCTCCTCGAGCTGCCCCATCGCAGCCAGGGCGCTCTTCTGCTCCATGCGGACCTGTCGCTGCTTCGCCATCGCGCTGACCAGTGTAGATGCAGGTCTGCGCGGCTGGGCATCCACCCGGCGGGCGGGTAGGCTCGGGCGCGTGCGCCGCCTCGCGATCGTTCTCGCCGCCCTGCTGCTGGCCCTCGCGCCGTGCTCGATCGCGGTCGCCCAGATCGGTCCGCAGGCGCCCGGCCCGCTGCTGCAGGAGCCCCCGCCGCCGCCGCCCACCGTCAATCAGGACGCGACGAAGAACAGCGGGCTGAGCACGTTGCAGCTGGTGCTGATCTTCGGCTCGGCGATGGCCGTCCTGGCCGGGATCGCCTGGGTCATCCTGCACGACGCGCACCGCGCCGCGCCGGTCGAGGAGCCGCCGCCGGCCGCCGAGCGCAAGCTCACGCTGCAGGAGCACGAGCGCCAGGAGCGCAAGCGCCGCCAGAAGGCCAAGGCCGCGCGCCGGCAACGCAAGCGCAACCGCCCGCGTTGAGCGCGCGGGGTGGGTCGGCCCGCGCGCACGGACCGCTACCCTCGGTGTAGGACGCCATCCCGAATGGGTAGGCCACCCCGACGCCCATGGACCTCGATCTCGACAATCCCCCCGCGCCGCTCGCCACGCTCCTGGAGCGCGGTGAGGAGAACGGCTGCATCAATCTCTCCGAGCTCGACGCGCTCGCGCGGCGCCTCGAGGTCGACGACGACGACCTGCCCGAGCTGCACGAGGCCGTCGAGGCGCGCGGCATCGACGTGTCCGACGACTGCGGGCGCTCCGGCGTGGCCCCGACCGACTACGGCAACGGCAGCCTGGCGCACGCGACGACCGACGCGCTGGGGCTGTTTCTCAACGAGATCCGCCGCCACCCCCTGCTGACAGCGGCCGACGAGGTCGAGCTCGCCAAGCGCATCGAGCAGGGTGACGTCGCCGCCAAGGAGCGGATGATCAACTCCAATCTGGCGCTTGTCGTCTCGATCGCGAAGAAGTACCCGCAGAACGAGCTGCCGCTGCTGGACCTCATCCAGGAGGGCATCTTCGGGCTCATCCGCGCGAGCGAGAAGTTCGACTGGCGCCGCGGCTTCAAGTTCTCGACGTACGCCACGTACTGGATCCGCCAGGCGATCCAGCGCGGGATCGAGAACAAGGCGCGCACGATCCGCGTCCCGACGAACATCGCCCAGCGCGAGCGCAAGATCCAGCGCACCCGTCGGGCGCTGTCGACGAAGCTCGGGCGCGAGCCCACCAACGAGGAGATCGCCGAGGAGGCCGAGCTCGAGCTCGCCCAGGTCGAGGCGATGGGCGACATCGCGCGCACGGTCACGAGCCTGGACCGCCCCGTGGGCGACGACGGCGAGACTGCGCTCGGCGAGCTGCTGGGCGACGAGCGCGCCGGCCCGGCCGAGGAGGTCGAGGTCGCACTGCGCGACGAGGCGATCCGCCGCGCGCTTGACGAGCTGCCCGACCAGGAGC
>JAXDFS010000154.1:0-7401 GCA_034665465.1 Solirubrobacteraceae bacterium | reverse complement strand
CGGCGCCGAGGTGTCGTGCAGATCGCCCTTGACGTTGCCGTTGTTGCCAAGCACGACGATCCTGTCGCGCAGCTTCGCCAGCGCGTCGGGCCGCCCGGCGAGGACATCGGAGAACGCGACGCGCGGGATCGTCCCGCGCGCCCCGCGATAGTCGATCCATGCGACCCGCGGGAGCCGGTCGAAGCGGACGTGCTCCGCCACCTGCGCCGTCGCGACCGCGAGCGTGTCGAGCTTCTTGCTGTCAGGGCCGGGGAGTCCGACGCCGCGTTCGATCCTGCGCGCGACCTGGCCGGGATCAGGGGGGACCCCGGCGTATCCCACTGCCGGCGGTCCGAGTGGCTGGAGCTCTGGGTCGTCGTCCGCCGAGGGCCCGTCGAACGTCTGCGCATCGCTGCCGAGCAGCTGCGCCCGCCCGAGGTCGTCGAAGCGATCGGTCGCGAGCACCAGGCGGTGCTCGAGCAGGGGACTGTGGATGGTCTGTGTCAGCGCCCTGTCGCCGGCCGGCGAGATCCCGGCCCCCGTGAAGATCAGGTCGCTGGCGACCGCGAGCGGGCGAGCTCTGGCGATGGCGAGCAGCCCGCGCGCGAAGGTCGCGCGAGACGACGGCGGCCCCTGTATCACCCGATCGTGCGTCGCGCGATCGAGGGTGACGAGCACGATCCGACGGTCCGCGGGGCGTGCGCCGCGCACCTCGAAGCGCGTGTCGACCGTCGCCCCCTCGAGGCGTCGCAGCGGCTCGGGGTGCAGCGTGTACCCCACGAGCGCGATCGCGACGGCGGTCATCGCGACGAGCCCGGCCAGCAGTCGCCGCGCGCGCTCCTCCAGCCGGCTCGTGCGCCGGCGCGTCGCCCACTCCAGCGCCGGCTCGGCAAGCACCTGCGGCAGCTCGTAGCCGCCGGCGCCGGACGCTGCTTCTGCCGCGACGCCGCGCAGGATGCGCGCCGGCGGCCGGCTGAGCTTCTCGGCGAGCGCCTGGATCTCCGGCTCCGGCCGCTCGACGTACGTGCTGAGGTCGCGCGCGGTCAGGCACGCGGTGGCACCGGAAGGCGTGACGAGGAAGCGCAGCATCTCGGCCGCGAGGTCCTGCTCGCCGCCCGGCAGGCTCGTGAGCGCCGTGTCGAGGTGGGTGGCGACGATCTCCGCGGCCCCGCCGAGCCGCGCGAGGGTCGCCAGGTGAATGCCGTCTGCGCGCCCGGCGACGACGTCCTCGTCCCACAGCCGGCGCATGACGAGCTGCAGGAACGACGGCTCGACGTGCGGCTCGCCGCCGGACCCGGCCGCGGACGGCGTCGCGCGGCGGCGCTCGCCGAGCGCCACCAGCTCGTCTCGGACCTTCTCGGCGAGCCCGGGCTCGAGCGTGATCACGCGCCGGTCACCGGCCTCGCGCGCCCAGGCGGCGCAGCGCTCGATCGGCCCTTCGATTGCCTCCAGCGCCGCCGACGGCGACATCGGGCCCAGGCGCAGGACGTTGCCGAGCAGCTGCGGTATGCGCCCGCCGAAGCGGTCGAGGTCGGCGAGGCGGTCCTCGCGGATCGCGAACAGCAGTCGCACGGGCGTGCGCGCCTGGCGGATGAGCTCGGGCAGGACGTCGTCCAGCGGCTGGCCCGCGGGGTCGGGGTGCAGCCGGGTGTACTCCTCGAACTGGTCGAGGATCAGCAGCAGCCCTCCGCGACGACGGTCGCTGTGGGCCTTGACGGCCTCCAGCAGAGACGGCCCGTCGCCCTCGACGGGCAGCGAGTCTGCGCCCTCCTGCGCGCCCAGGGCCTGGATCCTCGTGGCGAGCCGCGAGACCGGATCCCCGGTCCAGTCGTCGACGATCACGACGGCGGTGCGGGGCCTGCCTGCGCGCGCCCCGCCGGCGGCGGGCCGAGCCTGCTCGCGCAGCCGGTGCACCACTCCGGCGTGCAGCAGCGACGACTTGCCGACCCCGCTGGGCCCGTAGAGCACGGTCACCCGCGTCGCGCGCAGGTTGGCGATGATGAGCTCGCGCTCGCGGCTTCGCCCGAAGAACAGCTGGGCGTCCTCGTCGGCGTCGCCGTAGGACGCGAGACCTGGGTAGGGAGGGCGCGGCGGGGGCAGCCCGGAATCGCTCAGGGCGCGACCACCCCGTCAAGCGTCGCCCGCAGCTGTCGGATGTAGTCCGACAGCTGGCTCTCGACGAGATCCACGTCGCGGGTGCGCCAGATCTTCTCGTCGAGGCGGTCGACGTGGCTCTGGACGGCCCACGACTGCCAGTCGAGGTCGCGGTCGTCGAGGATCCGGTGGAGGATCACGCGCAGGTTCCAGTCGCGCATGCCGTAGCCGAGGAACAGGAAGGCGCTGTTGACCATCTTCGCCAGCACCGGCGCCGGGATGAGCTCGCTGGGGTTCGTCCGCGTCAGGTACTCGATGTAGTGATCCTCGGTGATGACGTAGGAGTCCTGGCGCTTGTCCTTGCGATCGATCGTGCCGTGGATCTTCAGCAGGACCGTGCGCTTGTCCGGGTCGACCGCGAGGTACTCGTTGGGCCGCTCGATGACGACCTCTTCGCCGTCCGGGTGCCGGTGCACGAACTTGCCGCGGTGCTCTCCGTTGGTCACATAGCGGAGAAGGTCGAAGTCGACGCCCTTGGCGCGCAGGGCGATCTCCATGAGCTCGTCGTAGTTCGTCGAGACGATGAGCTGCGACCTGACCTCGCGGCCGTTGTCCTTCATCCAGCCCGGCAGCCCGGCGAGGAACTCGTGCAGCGAGGGGACCGGGTAGTCCTGGACGAAGACCTCGCGCAGCCGCTTGTACAGCGGGCCCTCGCCGCGCGTGACATCGGCCCATTGCGACACGCGCACGAGATCGTCGAGATCGACCAGCTTGCAGTCGAACTTCTCGGCCAGCCAGCGCGACAGCTCCGCGCCGCTCGGGAGGTTGGTCCCGAAGACCCACTCCTCGGCTGCGCCGCGATCGCAGAGGTTGGCCCCCGCCCCGAGCACCGGCACGACGTCGCCTTCGAGGATCGCGTCCGCGACCATGTCCAGGTGGTCCTGGAACTCGGAGTCGGCCTGGTTGACGTCGGTCATGCGGTGCTCAGCGGCGGCGGGTCGGCAGGAAGAGCGATGTGCCCGCGGTCAGGACGTGGGTCCTGCCGCGCGGTTGGCAGCGCCGCCTGCCCGACGATCGCGAGCAGGAGCGGGCTCGGACGGTCACGCGCCCGCTGCTGACCGCGACCGACGAGCCGCGGCAGGTCTCGACGAGGGTGTACGACGTCTCGTGGTCGCCGAGGATCACATGGTCGGTGCGCACCCCGATGTGCCCGCGCCTGCGCCCGCCGCGGACCTTGACGCGAAAGTTGCCGCGACGCGCCTTGGCGGCGACGACGGGCGCGCCGGGGCACTGCGGTGACGCGACGCGGAGCGTCAGCTGCTCGGGAGTCGTCTCGGCGACGGTGAACAGGGCGCCCTTGACCTTCGCGGTCGCCGCCGGGGTGGTCGTCGCGACGGCCGGGCGCAGGAAGCTCACCGTCACGCTTCCGCCGGTGGCGTCGACCATCGTCCCCTCGGGCAGGGGGCCGTCGGCGGCGGCTGTCTTCCCGGTCGGCGTGGTCACCTTGACGTCGCCCTTGGAATCCGCTGCCGGAGGGGCGGGCAGCCGCGCCCACACCGGATCGGTCGCGGATGTCGCCACCACCGTCTCGGATGCCTGGCTCGACAGCCCCTGCGACGCCATGCGCTTGACCGTGCCGTTCTCCGCGAAGGCGATCTGCCTGCCGTCCGGCGACCACGCCGGAAAGCCGATGCGAGACCGCGACGGCGTCAGCTGCTGCAGATCGGAGCCGTCGGCGCCGATCGAGTAGATCGCGCGCTCGTACGCCCGCGGGACTCCGCTGGAGAAGGCCAGGCGTCTGCCGTCCGGGCTCCAGTCGGCATCGGAATCGCTGTTGGCGGACGTCGTCAGTCGCTGCTGCGCGCTGCCGTCGGGCGCCATGAGCCAGATGTCCCGATTGCCGGTCGCATCGGTCTCGTAGGCGATCCGGGTGCCGTCGGGAGACCACGCGGCCTGCTGGGAGAGGCCGTCGGCGGTCAGGCGCACGGGGGCCGCGGCGTTGACGTCGGTGACGTAGATGTCGCGCGCGCTGCCGCTGTAGCCCGTGAAGGCGAGTCTGCCGTCGGGCGACCAGGTCGGATCGATGGCGGGATCGGATCCCTGCGTGATCTGCCTCAGACCCGATCCGTCGGCCCTGATGACGTAGATGCTCGCCACGCCGGTGACCGTGCTCGAGAACGCGAGCATCGTCCCGTCGGCCGACCATGCCGGGTTGGCGCTGCCGGCCGGCAGGTTCGGCAGCGTCAGCGCGTCGGCGGCGGCCGCGGACGGATCGATCGTCTTGACCGTGCGCGTCCCGTCGGTCGTCTCGAAGGCGATCAGGCCGTCGGGTCCGATCGCAGCGCCGGCCGGTGGCGCCGCACCAGCGAACGCGATCGCGATCGCGAGCGCGCAGCCGGCGGCTCGACCGACGCGTTCGTGCGATCGAGCGCCGCGGGCGACCTGCGCCGATCCGTAGCACCTCGACGTTCCCCTGCCGATGGACACCGACTGACTCCGTTCACTACTGTCGCGCTGCGCGCCTCAGGAGGTCGAACATTACGGTGGCCGCCCGGTACGCGGGGGATTAAATGAACGGGCCTGGTCGCCGCCGCGAGTCGATATTCCGGTGCAATGCCTGACGATGGCCGAGCGCCGAACGTCCCCGGCGGCACGCGTGCGCAAGCGTCAGAGAAGCGTCCTGCCGGCCGTGAGCTTCACCCCGACGCGCTCGGCGACGACGTCCATGTCGGTGCGGTGCTTGACGATGACCGACAGCGTCTCGCGGAAGACCGTCGCGTCGATGTCCTGCGCGCCGAGCAGCAGCAGCGCCCGCGCCCAGTCGATCGACTCGGCGATCGAGGGCGGCTTCTTGAGGTCGAGGTCGCGCACCATGCCGACGATCTCCACGAGCCTGCGGGTGATCGTCGCGTCGAGGTCGGGTACGTGCAGTCGCACGATCGCGAGCTCGTGCTCGAGCTCGGGGTAGTCGAGCCAGAGATACAGGCAGCGGCGCTTGAGCGCCTCGGTGAGCTCGCGCGAGTTGTTGGACGTCAGCAGCACGACCGGATGCGTGCGGGCCTCGACGCGGCCGAGCTCGGGGATCGAGATCTGAAAGTCCGACAGGACCTCCAGCAGCATCGCCTCGAACTCCTGGTCGGTCTTGTCGATCTCGTCGATGAGCAGCACGACCGCCTGCTCGGACGTGATCGCGTCCATCAGCGGGCGCGAGAGCAGGAACTCCTCGCCGAAGATGTCGTCTTGGACCTCGTCCCAGCCGGTGCCCTGGCCTTCGGCCTGGATGCGCAGCAGCTGCTTGCGGTAGTTCCACTCGTACAGCGCCTTGGCCTCGTCCAGGCCCTCGTAGCACTGCAGGCGCACGAGGCGGCGCTCGAGCGTCTTGGCGAGCGCCTTGGCGAGCTCGGTCTTGCCGACGCCGGCCGGCCCCTCGACGAGGATCGGCTTGCCCAGCTTGCAGGCCAGATAGGAGACGAGCGCCGTCGACTCGCCCGGCAGGTAGCCGACGTCGCGCAGGCCCTCGGCGACGGCGGCGACGGAATCGGGGTCGGCGGCCATGGGCGATGGATGATAGGAAGTCCCCGGTGGCAGTCCTCCTCCTCGCGGCGTCGGGCCCGTCGGCGACGCCGGTGGCGCTGCTCATCGGCTTCGGGGTGCTGGTCGCGATCGCCGGGCACCTCGCGGGGTCGCGGCGCACCGTCGTCGTCGGCCTGGCGATCCTGTTCGTGGCGACCGCGCTGCTGATCGCCGGGGCGTACAGCTCCTACAGCGGCGATGCCGTGGACCCGCGCCAGTGCGACGCGCCCGGAGGGTGCTGAGCCGCGCGGCCCGTGGTCGCCGCGGTGCGACCAAAGGCCAGTTGACGCGGCACCGCGCGACGTAAGACAGTGTTCAGGTACGTACGTGCTTCGAATCGAAAGGCTTCCCCACATGACGCGCAGTCCGCGCTGGATCCTGCTCGCCGTCCTCGCCGTCGTGCTGTCGGTGACGGTCGGCGTGGTGGCAAGCTCCGGCAAGTCTCACAGCAGCAGCGACGACACGAAGGCCGGCACGACCAGCACCCCCTCCCACGAGGGCAGCGGCAGGTCCGGCGACAAGGGCGGGGGCGGGCACGGCAAGGCGGGCAGCGTCTTCACGATCCCCGGGGACACCGTCTTCCCGGAGGGCATCGCGCTCGACAAGCGGGGCCCCGGCAAGACGATCTTCGTCTCCTCGACGACCGACGGCACGATCTTCAAGGGCAGCACGAAGGCCAAGGCCCTCGCGCCGTTCGCCCCCGGCGGCGCCGACGGTCGCGCGAGTGCGACCGGGCTGACCGTCGATCGCGGCCGCCTGTTCGTCTCGGGCGCCGCGACCGGCAAGGCGTTCGTGCTGAGCACGAAGGACGGCAGCACGCTGAAGGTGCTCGACTCCAAGCCCACGTCGGCCGACACGTTCATCAACGACGTCACCGCGGCGGGCGGGTTCGCCTACTTCACCGACTCGCGCCAGCCGGTCATCCTGCGCGCGTCGACGAGCGGCGCCGCCGTCGGCGACATGGAGCGCTGGCTGGACCTCACCGGCACGGTGTTCGCCTACCAGGACGGCTTCAACGCCAACGGCATCGTCAGCTACGAGGACGGCAGGGTGCTCGTCGTCGTGCAGTCCAACACGGGCAAGCTGTTCCGCGTCGACACGCAGTCCAAGGCGGTCTCGGAGATCGACCTCGGCGGCAAGACGCTCACCCAGGGCGACGGCCTCGTCGCCCACGGCCACAAGCTGTACGTGGTGCGCAACACCGGCGAGATCGTCGAGGTCAGGTTGCGCAACGGCGAGCGCAGGGGCGAGATCCGCAAGACGGTCACGAGCCCGCTGTTCGCGTTCCCGACCACGGCGGCCCGCGACGGCGGCCGCCTGCTCGTCGTCAACTCGCAGTTCGACAAGCGCGCTGCCGGCCAGCCGCCCGTGCTGCCGTTCACGGTGGTGTCGGTCAAGAAGCCGTAGCGCTGTGATGGACGCCCCGCCGCGTGCGCTCGCGCGCGGCGGGTTCGTCCTGCGCTTCTAGTGGTCGCGCGCGCGGCGCGGCATGTCACCGTCACCGGGCCGCAGCGCGGGCTCGTCGTCCTCGGCGGGGGCGTCGAAGGTCAGCTGCTCGGCGTCCGCTCGGGTGACGGCGCGATCGCGCGAGCTGCGCGCCGCGGTGCGCACGACGTCCGTCCGCGCCTCGGACGCCGGCACCACCTCGGTGGACCGCTCCGGGAACGGCACGTCGTCGATGTCGGTGTCCGCAGCGGCGGGCCCGGGGTCGCCGGGGCGCTCGCGCCGGCGCTGCTGAGGCTCCGGCCGCCCGGC
>JAXDFS010000153.1:0-11507 GCA_034665465.1 Solirubrobacteraceae bacterium | reverse complement strand
CGGTCGCCGAGGCCTTCATCCGCGGACTCGAGCGCCGCCACGAAGAGGGGCTGAGCGTCGACGTGCACTCCGTCGCCTCGTTCTTCGTCTCGCGCGTCGACAGCGAGGTCGACAAGCGCCTGGAGGCGCTCGGCCACGCCGACCTGCAGGGCAAGGCCGCCGTGGCCAACGCCCGCGCCGCCTACAAGCGCTTCGAGGAGCTCTTCCGCGGCGAGCGCTTCGCCGCGCTGCGCGCGGCCGGGGCGCCCGTGCAGCGCCCGCTGTGGGCGTCGACCGGCGTCAAGAACCCCGCCTACCGCGAGACGAAGTACGTCGAGGAGCTCGTCGGCCCCGACACCGTCAACACGATGCCGATGCAGACGCTGCTGGCGTGCGCCGAGCGCCTGGAGGTCAAGGGCGAGACCGTCTGCGAGGACCCGGCGCCGGTGCTCGCTGCGCTCGCGGAGGCCGGCATCGACATGGACGAGGTCACCGACGCGCTGCTGCAGGCCGGCATCGACGCCTTCGTCACGCCGATGGAGAAGCTGCTGGCGGGCATCGAGGCCAAGCGCGAGGCGATCTTCACCGGCCGTCCCGAGACGATCGACTCCTCGCTGCCCGACGAGCTCGAGCCGCTGATCGCCGAGCTCGTGCAGCGCGCCTCCGACGAGCGCGTCGCGCGCCGCATCTGGTCGCGCGACGACACGCTCTGGGGCCCGGCCGGGCAGGCCGAGGTCGCCGACCGCCTCGGCTGGCTGACGGCCCACGAGACCTACGGCGAGGAGATCGACGAGCTCGAGTCGTTCGCCGAGGAGGCCGTGCGAGACGGCTTCACCGACGCCGTGCTGCTGGGCATGGGCGGCTCGAGCCTCGCGCCCGAGGTGCTGCGGCGCAGCTTCGGCGGGCGCCAGCACGGCCGCCTGCGCCTGCACGTCCTGGACTCGACCGACCCGGGCGCGGTGCTGGCACAGGAGCACGCGGTCGACCTCGAGCACACGATCTTCGTCGTGTCGACGAAGTCCGGCGGCACGATCGAGACGATGTCGCTCTACGAGCACTTCTGGAGCGTGCGCCCGCACCCCGAGCAGTACGTCGCGGTCACCGATCCCGGCTCGTCGCTGGAGAAGCTGGCGGCCGAGCGCGGCTTCCGGCGCACGTTCCTCAACGACCCCGACGTCGGCGGGCGCTACAGCGCGCTGACGTACTTCGGCCTGGTGCCGGCGGCGCTCATGGGCGTCGACGTCGCGAGCCTGCTCGAGGGCGCGGGCGTCGCCGCGGAGGCCTGCACCGCCTATTCGAGCGAGGGCAACAGCGGCCTGTGGCTCGGCATCTCGCTCGCCGCGCTGGCGCTGCAGGGCCGCGACAAGCTCACGCTCGTCGTCGACGACCCGATCGCGTCGTTCGGCCTCTGGGCCGAGCAGCTCGTCGCCGAGTCGCTGGGCAAGGAGGGCAAGGGGATCGTGCCGGTGACCGACGAGCCGATCGGCACGCCGGAGGTCTACGGCGAGGACCGCGTCTTCGCCTACCTGCGCGACAGCGACGCCCCCAGCGAGCCGCTCGACGAGGCGGTCCGCGCGCTGGCCGCGGCCAACCAGCCGACGGTCACGCTGTCGTCGGCGGGCGCCGGGGACCTCGGGCGCATCTTCTTCTTCGCCGAGTTCGCGACGGCGGTCGCGGGCTGGGCGCTGGGCATCAACCCCTTCGACCAGCCCGACGTCCAGGTCGCCAAGGACACGACGGGCCGGATCCTCGCCAAGATCGCCGACGGCGGCGACGTCCCGGCGCCCGAGCAGGCCGGCGACGACGAGCTGCGCGCGCTGATCGGCGAGGCCGGGCCGGGCGACTACGTCGCGATCCTCGGATTCTTCGCGCCCAGCGACGCGACCGACGCCGCGATCGAGGAGCTGCGAACCACGATCCGCGACGCCACGCGGGCGACGACGACCTTCGGCTACGGCCCGCGCTACCTGCACTCGACCGGGCAGCTGCACAAGGGCGGGCCGGGGAGCGGGCGCTTCCTCGTGCTCGTCCACGACGGGCCCGACGACGTCGCGATCCCGGGCCGGCCGTTCGGGTTCGGAGCGCTGAAGAACGCCCAGGCCGCGGGCGACCTGGAGACGCTCCGCAGCCGCGGGCGCCGGGCCGAGTTCCTGCGCCTGGAAGGCGACGACGTCACGACCGCGGTGCGGGGGCTCACCGCCCGGATCAAGGAGATGCTGGGTTGAGCCAGATCGGATTCGTCGGACTCGGCCGCATGGGCGGCAACATGGTCACGCGCATCAGGCGCGACTCCGACCACGCCGTCGTCGCCTACGACCGCGACAAGGCCACCGTCAAGAAGATCGCCGGCGCGACCGGCGCCAGGGGCGCGAGCTCGCTCGCGGACCTCGTCAAGAAGCTCGACGCGCCGCGGATGGTGTGGATCATGGTGCCGGCCGGCAAGCCGACGCAGGACACCGTCGACAAGCTCGCATCGCTGATGGTCCAGGGCGACTTGATCATCGACGGCGGCAACTCCAAGTGGACCGACGACCAGGAGCGCGCGACGGTGCTGCGCAAGGCGGGCATCGACTACGCCGACGTCGGCGTCAGCGGCGGCGTCTGGGGCCTCGAGGTCGGCTACTGCATGATGGTCGGCGGGCCCAGGCCGGCGGTCAAGCGCCTGTCGCCGATCCTCGACGTGCTCGCGCCCGAGACCAACGACCTCAGCCGCGAGAAGCTCGGCCCGCGCGGCTGGGGGCACTTCGGCCCCAGCGGCGCCGGCCACTACGTGAAGATGGTCCACAACGGCATCGAGTACGGCCTCATGCAGGCCTACGCCGAGGGCTTCGACCTCTTCGACAAGTGCGACTTCGAACTCGACAACGCGAAGATCGCCCACCTGTGGAACCAGGGCTCGGTCGTGCGCTCGTGGCTGTGCGAGCTCGCCGCGCGCGCCTTCGAGCTCGAGGGCAACGACCTCGCCGGCCTCAGCGGCTACACCGCCGACTCCGGCGAGGGCCGCTGGACGATCGAGGACGCGATGGCCAAGGACGTGCCGACGCCGGTCATCACGGCCTCGCTGCACGCGCGCTTCTACAGCCGCGGCAACGGCGACTTCACCCACCGCGTGCTCGCGGCCCTGCGCGCGCAGTTCGGCGGCCACGCGACGAAGAAGTCGGCGGACGGATGACGACGGCGCCGCCCCAGGAGGACGCAAACCCGCTCGTGAAGGGCCTCGAGCGCCTGCCGGTCCACCCCACCGCGCTCATCATCTTCGGCGCCACCGGCGACCTCGCCAAGCGCAAGCTGCTGCCCGCGCTCTACAACCTCGCGCACGAGGGCGGGCTGCCCGAGCGCTTCGCCCTTGTCGGCAACGCGCGCTCGGAGATGACCGACGACGAGTTTCGCGAGATGGCGATGGACTCCGTGCGCGAGTTCTCGCGCCGCGAGCCCAACGACAAGGTCCTACACAAGCTCTTCGACGACGTCCGCTACATCAGCGGCTCGTTCGACGAGGGCGGCGTCTACGACGGGATCGCAGACGCGCTGGCCGACCTCGACGAGGTCTCAGGCGTGCCGCTGAACCGCTGCTTCTACCTGTCGACGGCCCCGAGCTTCTTCCCGGTCATCGTCGAGGCGCTCGGCCGCCACGACCTCGAGCACGCCGAGGACGCCGAGGTCCACGTGATCATCGAGAAGCCGTTCGGCCGCTCGCTGGCCGAGGCGCGCGAGCTCAACGCCCAGGTGCTGTCGGTCTTCCAGGAGCAGCAGGTCTTCCGCATCGACCACTACCTCGGCAAGGAGACCGTCCAGAACGTGCTGGCGCTGCGCTTCGCCAACAACATGTTCGAGCCGCTCTGGAACCGCAACTACATCGACAACGTGCAGATCACGGCCTCGGAGGAGATCGGGATCGGCACGCGCGCGGGCTACTACGACACGGCCGGCGCGCTGCGCGACCTCGTCCAGAACCACATGCTGCAGCTGCTCTCGCTGCTGTGCATGGAGCCGCCCGTCGCCTTCGAGGCCGACGCCGTGCGCGACGAGAAGGTCAAGGTGCTGCGCGCGATCCAGGCGCCGACGGCCGCGGAGGTGCCCGGTATGGCGGTGCGCGCCCAGTACGGCTCGGGCGTCGTCGCCGGCCAGGACGTGCCCGGCTACCTCGGCGAGGACGGCGTGCCCCCGGACTCCAACACCGAGACCTACGCCGCCCTGCGCCTGGAGGTGCACAACTGGCGCTGGGCCGGCGTGCCGATCTACCTGCGCACCGGCAAGCGCCTGGCGCGCAAGGTCACCGAGATCGCCGTGACGCTCAAGCCGGTGCCGCACATGGCCTTCCAGTCGGAGCTGTCGATGGACGTCAAGCCCAACGTGCTCGTCCTGACCGTGCAGCCCAACGAGGGCGTGTCGCTGTCGATCGGGGCGAAGATCCCGGGCACGCGGATGGCGATCCGCCCGGTGAACATGGAGTTCCTCTACGGCACGGCGTTCCTGTCGGAGTCCCCGGAGGCCTACGAGCGGCTCATCATCGACGCGATGCGCGGCGATGCCACGCTCTTCACCCGCAACGACGAGGTCGAGGCGCAGTGGAACATCTGCGACCCGATCGTCCAGGCCTGGTCGGAGACGCCTGGCCCGCTGCCGCAGTACACCGCCGGCTCGCAGGGCCCGGCCGAGGCCGACGGGCTCCTGCTCGGCGACGACAGCTGGAGGATGATCTAGCTGAGCCCCACCACCGACGCCGTCTGGAGCGCCCAGGCGACCTCACCGTCGGCCATCGAGGAGGGGCTGCGCCACCTCGTCGCGGAGTGCCATGCCCAGACCGCGCAATGCGTCCCCGCACGGACGCTGAACCTCGTGTGCGTCGTCGACCGCGAGTGGAGCGGCGAGATCGCCAACCGGCTGCGGGCCGTCGGGCGCTACCACGCCTCGCGCACGATCGTCTGCGCCGTGGAGCCCGGGCGCACGACGATCGACGCCCAGGCGACGATCTCGATCGAGGGCTCCTCGCGCCCGGGCGAGTTCGCGGTCATGCGCGAGCTCGTGATCATCACGGTCGGCGAGCGCCACCTCACCAACCTCGACACGATCGTCGACCCGCTGGTCGTCACCGACCTGCGCACGGCGGTGTGGTCGCCCCACGGCCATCCCGAGGCCGTCGACGCGCTGACGACGGGCCGCGCGGGCGGCGCCCCGATCGCGCAGGTCGTCCTGCTGGACGCCGTCGACGAGGCCGACCCCGCGACCGCGCTGCAGCGCATCTGCGAGCTCGCCCAGCACACCGAGGTCGTCGACCTCGCCTGGCTGCGCTGCACCCCCTGGCGCGAACGGCTGGCCGCCGCCTACGACCCGCCCTCGCGGCGCGCCGAGCTGGCGTCGCTGTCGAAGATCTCGGTGCGCCACCGCGACGACTCGACGGTCTCGGGCCTGCTGCTCGTCGGCTGGCTGTGCTCGCGCCTGGGCTGGCGCCCGGAGGCACTCGCCCAGCACGGCAAGCTCCTGCGCGGCCGCGCGCGAGCGCGCCGCGGCGAGGTCGAGCTGCGCCTGGAGCCGGTCGCCGACGGCATGACGGTGCCGGGCCTGGCCGGGATCGAGACGCGCTCGGACCTCGGCACCCTGCTGGCACTCGAGCGCGGCGAGGGCGGGCTGACCGCGCGCCGGCGCGAGGCGCCCCCGCGCGGCGGCGGCGACGCCTACGAGCACGTCTGGACGGTGCTCGGCGCCTCGCGCGGCGAGCCGGGGATCCTCGGCGAGGGCATCCGCCACGCGCTCATGCAGGACCCGACGTACAAGCCGGCGCTGGACGCCGCGCGCAGGATGCTCGCGTGAGGGACGCCGCCGGTCGCGCGCGATGACGCGGCTGCGCGTGCTGCCCGACGCCGAGGCCGTCGCCCGCCACGCGGCCGACCAGCTCGCGTTGCGGATCGCCGGCGCGCGCGAGGAGGGCCGGGAGATCCACATCGCGCTCGCGGGCGGGCGCACGCCGCAGCGCGCATACGAGCTGCTTGCGGCGATCGAGGGCTCCTGGGCGCACGTGCACCTGTGGCTCGGCGACGAGCGCTGCGTCCCCGCCGACGACCCCGAGTCCAACGCGCGGATGGTCCGCGCGAGCCTGCTGGCGCGGTCGCGCCCGCAGCCGCCGGTGCTCCACGACGTGCCCTCGCCCGAGCAGCCCGAGGATGCCGCCTGGCTCTACGGCCTGCAGATCCGCGACGAGGTGCCCGGCGCGATCTTCGACGTCGTCCTGCTCGGCATGGGCCCCGACGGGCATACGGCGTCGCTGTTTCCGGGCTTCCCCCAGCTGTCGGCCTGCGAGGCGCCGTGCGTCGCGGTGCGCGACAGCCCCAAGCCGCCCCCCGAGCGCGTCACGCTGACGTTCCCGGTCCTGCGCGGCGCGCGCTTCACGCAGCTGCTCGCGACCGGCGCCGAGAAGGCCGGCGCACTCGCCCGGGCCCGTGCCGGCGACCGCGCCGTGCCGGTCGCGCTGCTCGGCGACGACCTCGACGAGATCGCCTGCGACCGCGCGGCGGCGGGCGAGGACCTGCCCGATCAGCCCTAGCCCACGACGAGGCGATGGACGAGCGCGAGCTTGTCCTGCACCGGCGGGGCGATCACGAACGGGTAGAGGTCGGCGGCGCCGAGGCTGCGGTTCATCGCGTTGAGCGCGTAGGTCAGCGGCAGCCACGCGTCCAGCAGGTCGCGCATGCCGGCCGCGGGGTCCAGCGCCGGGACGGCGCGCAGCGGCGCCTCGTCGGCGACGGCGATCGCGGGCCCGTGGACGCGGACCCCGTAGGCCGCCGCGGTCTGCAGCGCGTCGCGGATGTGCAGGTAGTGGGCGAAGGTCTCCGCCCAGTCCTCCCATGGGTGCATCGTCGCGTAGGCGCTCACGAACCGCTCCGGCCAGTCCTCGGGGGCGCCCGTGTCGTAGTGGCGCTCGAGCGCCTTGCCGTAGTCGGCGCGGTCGTCGCCGAAGCGCTCGCGGCAGCTCGCGCGCTCGGGTGAGCCCTCCGGCGCGAGGATCGGCTGGAAGTAGTGGCCGACCTCGTGGCGCAGGTGGCCCAGGACGGTCCGGTAGGGCTCGCCCAGCTCGGCGCGCCTGCGTTCGCGCCGCGCGGGATCGGCCTCGGCGAGGTCGAGCACGATCACGCCGTCGGCATGGCCCGTCATGACCTGCTCGTGCTCGCTGGAGAGGAAGTCGAAGACGAGGCCGCCCTCGCGGTCGCGCCAGGACTCGACGGGCAGGCCGAGCTCGGCCAGCTCGAAGAGCAGGCGCCGCTTGGCGGCCTCCGCGGCCGCGAGCGCCTCGAGGCCGTCGCGGTCCCGGTCGGCCGGGCGCGTCCTCGTCAGCGCGCAGGCGGCGCACAGCTTCCCCGCGCCCGGCGCGAGCCAGTTGCAGACGGCCAGCAGCTCATTGGCACAGCGACGGTCGCCGGGTCCGAGCGCCGCGATCTCGCGCGTGGCGTGGTCGTAGGCGAGCTCGGTCTCGCAGTGCACGCAGCGTGCGCTCTCGAAGGTGACCAGGCGTCGGCAGGCCGGGCAGGCAAAGGCGCGCATCGCCTCATTGTGAAGCGCGCCTGCGCGCTCAGCGGGCCGCGGCGAGCTCGCCGGCCGGCGCCATCAGCCGCGCGAGCTTCGCCGGCGTGTCCTCGTCGGCCAGCGGCGAGAACAGGACCAGGCGCTGGTCGGAGCCCTCGTGGCGGAAGATCGCATGCTCGAAGACGAGCCTGCCGGCCACGGGGTGGTCCATCTCCTTGCGTCCCTCGCCGCTGCCGGCGACCTCGTGGCGCTCCCACCACTTGCGAAACTCGGGGCTGCCGGCCTTCAGCGAGCAGATGAGGTGCTCGAAGGCGGGGTCGCCGATGTGGCGGGCGTGGTCGGCGCGGAACTTGGCGACCAGCCGGCGCGCGCCGCGGTCCCAGTCGGTCATCAGCTCGCGGCGGGCGGGGTCCATGAACGTCAGCCAGATGTGGTTGCGGGTGGAGGGGTCGCGGCCCGGCTCCCAGCTGAAGACGGCGCGCCCGGCGTCGTTCCAGGCGAGGTAGTCCCAGCGGCGCCCGAGGATGAACGCGGGGCTGGTCCCGAGGTTCGCGACCAGCCGCTTGAGCGTCGGCGAGGCGCGCTCGGCGGGCGGCGCGCAGGCCGGGCCCTCCTCGCCGCGCCCGAGCAGGATGAGGTGCCCGCGCTCGGCCGGCGTGAGCCTCAGCGCCCGCGCGAGCGCCTCGAGCACGTCGAAGGACGCGCGTACGTCGCGGCCCTGCTCCAGCCACGTGTACCAGGTGGTCCCCACGCCGGCGAGCAGCGCGACCTCCTCGCGGCGCAGGCCGGGCGTGCGCCTGCGACCGCCGCCGGCCAGGCCCACGTCCTCGGGCAGCAGGCTCGCGCGCCGCGCGCGCAGGAAATGCGCGAGCTCGCCGCGGCGCCGGTCGGCGGCGGTGCGGGACGCGCCGTTGCCGTCAGATCCGTTGCGGGGTGTTTGTTCTACCAGGATAAACGCCTCTCTTGTACCCGGTTGGCAATCGTTGCACCCTGGCGGTGTGAATGCAACCACCTCATCCGCCCGGCACCCGGCACAGCTCCGGCGCCGGCCCACGCTCGTGCCCCCGGCGATCCGTGCCAACGCCCTCCTGCTGGTCGTCTGCCTGGCGCAGTTCATGGTCATCCTCGACGTCGCGATCGTGAACGTCGCGCTGCCGTCGATCCGCGACGACCTCGGGTTCTCGACCGCCGGCCTGCAGTGGGTCGTCAACGCTTACACCCTGACGTTCGCCGGCTTTCTCATGCTCGGCGGGCGCTCGGCCGATCTGCTCGGCCGGCGCCGGGTCCTGCTCGCCGGGACGGCCGCCTTCGCGCTGTCCTCGCTGCTGTGCGCCTTCGCGACCACGCGCGGGCTGCTCATCGGCGCGCGCGCGGTGCAGGGCATCGCCGGCGCCGTCGTGTCGCCCGCGACGCTGGCGATCGTCACGACCTCTTTCGCCGAGGGCCGCGAGCGCAACCGCGCGCTGAGCGCGTGGGTGACGATGGGCGCCGTCGGCGCCTCGTCGGGCGCGCTGCTCGGCGGAGCGCTCACGCAGACACTGGGCTGGCCGGCCATCTTCGCCGTCAACGCGCCGCTGGGCCTGCTGACGATCGTCCTCGGCCTGCGCGTCATCCCGCGGGGGACGCGCCCCGAGGGCCCGCGGCACTTCGACGTGCTCGGCGCCACGCTCGTGACGGCCGGCCTCGTGGGGCTGACCTACGGGATCGTGCGCAGCGACGCGCTGGCCTGGGGCTCGGCCGGCGTCCTCGTGCCGCTGCTGAGCGGCGTCGCGCTGCTCGCCGCCTTCGCGGTGGTCGAGGGGCGCGTCGCACGCGTGCCGCTCGTCCCGCTGACGATCTTCCGCCTTCCCCGGCTGCGGGCCGCCAACCTCGTCGTGATCCTGCTCTACGCGGCGCTGTTTGCGATGTTCTACTTCGTGACGCTGTACCTGCAGCAGGTGCTCGGCGCCAGCGCCCTCAGGGCGGGGCTGATGTTCCTGCCGCTGACCGGCAGCGTGTTCCTCGGCTCGCGCGTCGCGCCGCGCCTGGTCTCGCGCTTCGGCGTCCGGGCGGCCGTCGTCGCCGGCATGGTGTCGGCGACCGCCGGGCTGCTCGTGCTCACCGGCGTCGCCCCGGGCGCCTCCTACGCCGCGGTCGTGCTGCCCGGCGGCGTGCTGGCGTGCTTCGGCATGGGCCTCGCGCTCGTCCCCGCGACGATCGCCGCCGTCCAGGGGGTCCCGGCCGCCCAGAGCGGGCTGGCCTCGGGCCTGCTGAACACGTCGCGGCTCGTCGGCGGGGCGATCGGTCTGGCGCTGCTGAGCACGATCGCCTCCGGCCACACCCACGCCGAGCTGCTGGCATCGGTGGCCGAGCCGCGAGCGCTGACCGACGGCTTCGGCGTCGCCTTCGAGGTCGGTGCCGCGCTGTGCCTCGCCGGCGCGCTGGCGGCGCTGACGCTGCTGCGCGACGGCGCGGCCGCGGTGGCGCTTCAGGTCGCGCCGGCGCCGGGCGCCGCCGAGGCATCGGAGGCGCTGGCGGCGTAGGCGCCGGGCGCGCTCAACGCACGACCACGATGCCGCGCATCATGTCCGGGTGGAACGTGCAGAGGTAGTAGACGGTGCCGCGCTTGCGGAAGCGGACGGTCTGCGAGGCGCCGTGCTTCAGCGGCCGCGGGTGGATGATCCTGCTGCGGATCGAGCCGGACTTCGAGCTGTCGGCGACCGTGTGCTCGATCTTGCCGACGTTGACGAAGCGTACGGAGTCGCCGGCCTTGATCGTGACCTTCTTCGGTGCGTAGAAGTACTCACCGAACTTGACGCGCGTCGTCGTCGCGGCCTGGGCGGCGGGGGCGGCGCCGTTGCCGCCGAGACCCGACAGGAGGGCGGTCGCGGCGAACGCGGCGACGGCGGTGATGGAGGTGATGGCGGTGCGGATGCGCATGGCGTGATTGCTCCTGAGAAGACGAAGACCCGGGAGCGCAGGGTGCGCTCCCGGGTCTTCACGGTGAGTCGACTGACTACTTGACGGTGAAGTGAAGCGTCTTCTTGGCGCCGGAGTTCGGGTAGTTGGCGTGGTTGTTGCGGACGAGGAACACCGTGATGGTGTGCTTGCCCTTCGGCAGGCCCTTGTACGTGACGACGTTGTTGATCGACGGCGAGTACTTGCCGTCGACGCCGAGCTGCTTGGCGAGCGTGCCATTGGCGCCGGAGTACTTCGGGTGGTCGAACTTGCCCTTGTCCATCGCGAAGTGCTCATGGCCCTTGCCGGCCTTGGGCTTCTTGCCGACGTCGGCAGTGTCGATCTTGAAGCTGGAGGTCTTGATCGTGACCGTGACCTTGTTGCCGCTCTGCTTGGTCTTCAGCGACGTGATGGTCGGGCCTGAAGCGGCGATCGCGGTGGTCGCGAGGGCGAGGGCGGTACCGGCGGTGGCGAGGCCCAGCGTGAGGCGGGAGCGAATCATGTGATCCTCTTGTTTTCAGTTGGGTTTGCGACCTTGTGATCGCGATGACTAGCTCCCTATTCGGTCACCCCGACCCCGCGGATCATTTGCATCTCGGAACGCCGGTGCGCCATGACACAAGCCCACGTCGGTGCGGCGGTCGTCAGGCCGCGGCGGCGCAGGGCCCGCGGGCCATGTCGCCGAGACCGCGCACGACCGCCGCGAGCGCGCGATCGGCCTCGGCGTCGAGCAGCTCGCCGCGCAGGCCGAACGCCGTCTGCGCGCGGCCGACGGGCAGCTCCTCGTCGAGGACCGCAGCGCCGATCGCGGTTAGCACGCGGCGCAGGTCCGCCTGCGCCCAGACCGCGCCGAACAGCCCGGTGCTCGCCCCCACGACCGCCACGGGACGCCCGCGCAGCGGGTTGGTCGCCAGCGGCCGCGACACCCAGTCCAGGGCGTTCTTCAGCTGGCCGGGGATCGAGCCGTTGTACTCCGGCGTGCTGATGAGCACGGCGTCGGCGGAGGCGATCGCCTCGCGCAGACGCGCGACCGGCGCAGGCGCCGGCGGCCCCACGCGGTCCTCGTCGAACGG
>JAXDFS010000152.1:0-13504 GCA_034665465.1 Solirubrobacteraceae bacterium | reverse complement strand
GTCGAGCACTGACTGCCCGGCAACCCGCAGCGTCCCGGCGGTGTCGATGATGTCGTCGACGATCACCGCCGTCTTGCCCTTCACGTCGCCGATGATGTGGCCGATCTCGGCGACCTGGTGGGCCGGGCGCTCCTTGTCGAGGATCGCGAGCTCCGCGCCGAGCTTCTTGGCGAACTTCTTGTTGAGCTTCACGCGGCCGGCGTCCGGCGCCACGACGACGAGATCCTGCAGCCCGAGATCCTTGAAGTGCTGCGTGAGGATGAACAGCGCGGTCATGTGGTCGACGGGCTTGGAGAAGAAGCCCTGGATCTGACCGGCGTGAAGGTCCATCGTGAGCACCCGGTCGGCGCCAGCGCGCTCGAGCATCCTGGAGATGAGGCGGGCGGAGATCGGCTCGCGCGGCGCCGACTTCTTGTCCTGGCGGCTGTAGCCGAACCACGGCGTGACGGCGATGACGCGGTGCGCGCTGGCCCCGACGGCGGCGTCGATCATGAGCAGCAGCTCCATGAGCGCGTCGTTGGGCGTCATGCCCGTCGCGGGGTTGGCGCACGTCGGCTGGACGATGAACACGTCGGCGCCGCGGATCGACTCCCCGTAGCGACAGTAGACCTCGCCGTTGGAGAACGTCTTCAGCGTCACCGGCCCGGGGGAGATCCCGAGCTTGTCGGCGATCTTCGCGGCCAGCCCCGGGTTCGCGCGCCCGGAGAACAACATGAGGTTCTTGTCGTAGCCGAGCTCGAGGCGGGTGGACGGCTGCGGCTGGACCGTGGTCATCTTCGGCCAGTCTATTGGCGCCGGCGGCGGCGACTCGTTCATGACGGCTTGATGACAGCCGCATGACGATCGCCTCATCTGAGCCCCGCGCCGGGCGGCCGCAGACGACAGTCGCCGGACTGCACATGTCGAGAAGGAGGCTCGGATGCCCAACATCGGACCCATGGAGTTGATCGTCGTGCTCGTCGTCGCCCTGATCGTGCTGGGGCCCAAGCGACTGCCCGACGTCGGTCGTTCGCTCGGCGAGAGCATGCGGGAGTTCCGCGAGTCGGTCACCGGCGCCACGCAGCGTTCGGAGCTCGCCGCCCCCGTCCCCGCCGACAGCCGCACGGAGGCCTGATCATGGTCCTCTCTCGCAGGCAGCTTCTGAAGACCGCCGCGGTCGGCGCCGCCGGTGCGGCCCTGCCGCTCACGCTCTTCCGGCCGGCCAATGCCCCCGCGGCGCTGCAGGGCTTCTCGACGCCGCTGCCGCTGCTGCCCAAGGCGCGGCCGGTCGGCACCAACGCCTACCGGATCACGGCGCGTCCCGGCGTGCAGCAGTTTCATCCCACGCTGGGGAGCACCTCGATGTGGGGCTACGACGACGGCAGCGGGCGCGGCGTGCGCACGCCCGGCTACGTCATCGAGGCGCGCAAGGGAACGGCCACGACGGTCAGCTATGTCAACGGCCTGCCGGCCCAGCACATGTTCGCCTCCGAGGTGCCCGACTACATGTACAGCGGCGCGCCGGTGCGGATGAACACCCACCTGCACGGCGGCTACGTGGCGGGCGCCAACGACGGAAACCCCTACGCCTACCCGGCCGAGTACCGCCCCGGGCAGACGCAGACGGTCGTCTATCCCAACCAGCAGGAGTCCACGCTGCTCTGGTACCACGACCACGCCGACCAGATCACGCGCACCAACGTGTACGCGGGGCTCGTCGGGCTCTACATCATCCGCGACGCCCAGGACACTGGCGCCGAGCCCAACCCGATCGGGTTGCCGGGCGGCGCCTACGAGGTGCCGCTCGTCCTGTCGGACAAGCTGTTTGACACCTCCGGCCAGCTGTTCTACAGCGACACCTCGACCTGGATCCCCGAGTTCTATGGGGACACGCCCGTCGTCAACGGTGCAGCGCGGCCCTACATGCAGGTCGAGCCGCGGCTGTATCGCTTCCGCGTGCTCAACGCATCCAACGCGCGCTTCTGGAACCTGCGGCTCGTGGGCGGCGCGCCCGCGTGGCAGATCGGCTCCGACGGCGGCCTGTTCGACGCCCCGGTGCGACTGCCGAGCCTGCTCATGCTGCCGGCCGAGCGCGCGGACATCCTCGTCGACTTCTCGCGCTTCGCGGGCCAGTCGCTGACGCTCGTCAACGATCCGCTGCCGGCGGCGGTGTCCAGCCCGGCGCCCGACCTCCCGGAGGTCATGCAGTTCCGCGTGGGGACGCGCGTGACCTCGCGCGGCCCGGCGAGCCCGCCGACGCGCCTGCCGGGCACGATGCCGGCCCTCGGCGCGCCGTCGCTGGCGCGCAACATCACGCTGGAGGAGGTGGAGAACGCCGTCACCGGCGAGCCCGAGTACGGCTCGATGAACGGGCGCAAGTACGACGACGCGCGCGGCGTCCAGGAGCAGCCCAAGCTCGGGTCGACCGAGGACTGGCGGCTCATCAACCTCACCGGCGACACGCACCCGATCCACCTGCACCTCATCCAGTTCCAGGTGATGGATCGCACGCCGTTCGACGCGGTCGGCTATCAGTCGGCGCTGGACGCGGCGCGCGGGGCCGACCCCAACGCGGCCAATCCCGACCCGGCGCAGTTCGCGACGGGCCCGCGCGCGGCGCCGGACGTCAACGAGCGCGGCTGGAAGGACACGGTGCGCTCCAACCCGGGCGAGATCACGAGGCTGCGGGCGAAGTGGACGCTGCCGACAGGGCTGTCTGCCCCGCAGAACTACGTCTACCACTGCCACATCCTCGAGCACGAGGACAACTCGATGATGCGCCCGCTGCGCCTGGTGCGCTAGCGGCGGCCCGGTCATGGATCAGGTGCTCACACGACGCCTGGCGGGGTTGCGATCGGCAGCGGTCGCAGCCCTGGCGGGCCTGGCGCTCGTGCAGGTGATCGAGCTGCCCGCGACCCTGGCGCAGGCGCGCCAGGTCGCGGCCTTCTCGGGACTGGCGGCGGCCGGCTGCATCGCGCTGGCGCTCGCCCTGGCCGCCGCTCGCACCTCTGCCGGCGCCGCCGCGTGGCGGGCGCTGGCGGCGGTCGGCGGGCTGGCGCTCGGCGGCTGGGCGCTGAGCCGGGCCGTCGCCGTCCCGGGTGTGTCCCCCGGCGCGGGCCGCTGGACGGCGGGACCGGGACTGGCCACGGCGGGGCTGGGCGTCGCCTGCGTCGCCCTGGCCGCCGCCGGCAGCGGCGCGCGGCCCACGCGCGCGGCCGCCGCATGCATCGCCAAGGCGTGCGCGCTCGTCGCGGCGCTCGTGCCCGCCGCCGGGGTGCTGCTCGTGGCGCTCGGGCCCGGTCCGAGCGGCGGCGAGAGCGCCATCTCCGAGGCGGCGACGGAGAGTGCCCACGTCCACGGCTCGGCCGCGGTCGAGACGAGCTTCCGGCCGGGCTTCGGTGGCCACGCCGGCCACTACATCTATCCGAACGCGACGCCGCCGCACCTGCCGCCGCTGGCGCTGGCGCTGGCGGTCGCCGCGGCCGCGCTGTTCACATATCTGGCGGCCGGGTCGTTGCGGAGGCGATCGTCGGCGTCCCCGCGCCCCGCGGGGGCGCGCTCGATCGCCTCCGGGGCCCTGCCCCGCGCGGTCGCGACCGTGCTGCTGCTCGTGGTCGTGCTGGCCGCCGCGGCATCGAAGGCGTCCGCCCATGCGACGCTTCTGCGCTCCGATCCGCCGGCCGCCGGACACCTCGCCGCGCGGCCCGGTCACGTCACGCTCACGTTCTCGGAGCCGGTGCAGATCCTGCGCCCGGCGGACGTCTCGGTCGTCGACGGGCGCGGCCGGCCCGTGGCCGGCGGCGTCCCGCGCGTCGATCCCGGCGACGCCCGCGTCGTGACGATCGCGCTGCGCGCCGGCCTGCTGCCCGACAGCTACACCGTTCGCTATCGCGTCATCTCGGCGGACTCGCACGACGTCGACGACGCGCTCGTCTTCGTGCTCGGCGACGGCCGGCTGCGTGCGCCGGTCCTGCGCGGCACGGGTGGTGCGTCGGAGACCGGGCCGTGGGCGGTCGGTGCACGCTTCGCGGAGCTGACGGCGCTCGGGCTGCTGCTCGGCCTGCTCGCGTTCCGATCGCTCGTCTGGGGTCCCGCGCTCGAGGCCGCTCGGCATCTGCGCCCCGGCGAGCGCGAGGCGGCGCTGGCCGCGGGCGCGCGCATGTACTGGCGGGCGTTCTGGGGCTGCGCGGCCGCCGCCGGCCTCGCCGAGGGCTGCGTGCTGGCCGCCAAGAGCGCGGTCGTCCTGCACACGAGCTTCGCCACGGCGCTGCAGGACCCCGCCGGCGCCCTGCGGCTCGTGGCGGCCTCGCGCTTCGGCGACCTGCTCGGCTGGCGCAGCGGGCTGCTGCTGGCGATCGTCGCGCTGGCGTTCTGGGAGTGGGCGCGAGAGTCCGGCGCAGGCGCCGGGGCGCACCGCGCCGCAGGTCGCGCGCGCCCGTCGGCGGCCATCGGCCTGCTGAGCCTCGGCACGCTGGCGATGCTGTCGGTCCAGGGCCATGCCTCCCAGGCGCCGCTGGCGCCGCTGTCCGTCCTCGCCGACGCCGTGCATCTCGGCGCCGCCGGGATCTGGATCGGCGGCCTGGCCTGCGTGTCCGCCCTCCTGCTACGCGCCCCGGTCGCCCTGCCCCGCGGCGGGCGCAGGCTGGCGACGCTCGTGGTGGCCCGCTTCAGCCGCGTCGCGCTCGTCGCCGTGGCGCTGATCGTCGCGACCGGCCTGCTGCGACTCAGCGGCGAGCTGTCGCGCGCCGACGAGCTGTGGAGCACCGACTACGGCCGCAGCGTCCTGATGAAGATGCTGCTGCTGTGCCCGCTCGCACTGCTCGCGATGCGCAACCGCCGTGCGATCCGCGCGCTGGCCGTGTCGGCGACCGGCGTCGCGCCGCGCGGTGCGATGGTGCGCGCGCTGCGGCGCAACGCGCGCGTCGAGGTCGCCATCGGGCTCAACATCGTGCTGATCGCCGCGCTGCTCGTCGCGCAGATCCCGGGTCGCGACGCCCCGTCGCCGGCGCGGGCGAAGTCGCCGCCGGTCGCGCGCGCGGCGGCGGCGGCGGCGGGTCACGGTTGATCGATCGCGCTACTCGCCGGGCGCCGGCCGCGTGCGATCGGCGTAGCCCTCGTGGTTGGTCTGGCGCTCGCGGGCGATCCCGAGTGCGCCCGGCGGCACGTTCTTCGTGATCGCCGAGTTCGCGCCGGTGAACGTGTCGTCGCCGAGCGTGACCGGCGCGATGAGGGTCGTGTCGACGCCGGTGTGCACGCGATCTCCGATCGTCGTGCGGTGCTTGTTGACGCCGTCGTAGTTGGCGGTGATCGTCGCGGCGCCGAGGTTCGTGTCCTCGCCGATGTCGGCGTCGCCGATGTAGGAGAGGTGCGGGACCTTGCTGCCGGCGCCGACGTCTGAGTTCTTGATCTCGACGAACGTGCCGGCCTTGGAGCGCTCGCGCAGCAACGTGCCGGGGCGCAGATAGGCGAACGGGCCGACCGTCGCTCCGTCGCGGACCTCGCAGGCGACGAGGTAGGAGTGCGGGACCTTGACGCCGTCGCGCAGCGTCACGTCGATGAGCGTCGTGAGCGGGCCGACCGTGCAGCCGCTGCCGATCGACGTGGCGCCGCGCAGGAACGAGCTCGGCTCGATGACCGTGTCCTCCCCGATCGTCACGCCGGCCTCGATGAGCGTGGAGGCCGGATCGACGATCGTCACGCCGGCCCGGCCGTGGGCGTCGTGGATGCGGCGCTGGGCGATCGCGCGCACCTGGGCGAGCTGGACGCGATCGTTGACGCCGAGCGCGAGCGACGGGTCGTCGAGGACGTGCGCCGCGACGGTGTGCCCCTGGCTGCGCAGCGCCGGCAGCACGTCGGGCAGGTAGAGCTCGCCCTGGGCGTTGTCGGTGCTCAGCTGCTCGAGGGCTTCGCGCAGGGCGTCGCCGTCGAAGGCGAAGATCGAGCTGTTGACCTCGTCGATCGCCAGCTCCTCGGCGGTCGCGTCGCCCTCGGTCTTGGTCTCCACGACGCGCTCGACGCCGCCGTCCGCGTCGCGCACGACGCGGCCGTAGCCCGTCGGGTCGTCGAGCAGCATCGTCGCCATCGTGGCGGCGGCGCCCTCGCGGGCGTGCGTCGCGACGAGCGCCGAGATCGCCTCTGCGGTGACGAGCGGGACGTCGCCCGGCAGCACCACGACGGTGGCTCCCGGCGCGATCTGCCCCGCCGCGGCGCGGACGGCGCCGCCGGTGCCGTCCGCGACGGGCTGCACGACGGTCGTCACGCCGTCGGGCAGATGGCCGTCGAGGGCGTGGTCGGGCGAGCCCACGACGACGACCGCGGCCGCCCCGGCCTCCAGCGCGGCCGCGACCGGCCACCCCACGAGCGGGCGCCCGCAGAGGTCGTGGAGCATCTTCGGCTGGCGCGAGCGCATCCGCGTGCCCTGGCCGGCGGCGAGGATCACGACCGTGAGATCTGGCATTGGAGGATCCTAGGCGAGCGTCCGTTGCTCATTCGCGCGGCAGGTGCCTGTGGGTGCGACCGCCGCGCAGGTCGTAGATGCACCAGACGCTCGTGCCGAACCGCGTAGCGACCGCCCGGACGCTGGCTCCCGTCGCCAGCAGGTGGAGCGCGTGCTGCGCGGACCATCGTCCAAGAGCGCAGTCAGTCTCGGTGCGTAGCTCGCGATCGCCTCGTCGATCTGCCCCTGGCGACGGCGGCCCATCAGCGGCCGCACTGCGCGCATCCATGCCACGGCCTTGGCTCCTGTCACGCGGGCGATGAACGTCCGCTGCCACTTGGCGTTCGCGGATTTCCAGGAACCGGTCTTGCGGCCGAACATGCGCGCGACGCGCGCGACGACGTCCTCATCGGTCATCTGTAGCGACAGCACGGGGAGCCCCGGCGCGCTCGGCGGGCCCCTGAGAAAGGAGCCTTCGCCCTCGAGCCAGTGCAGCTCGTGCACCGAGATCTCGTCGGAAAGCCCGGCGCGGATGCCGTCATGGGAACACATGTTCGCACGACCGTCGGACGGACCTTCGCCGGGTGTGGCTAGTCTTCGCCTGGGCCGAGGCCCGATTTACTGAGGAGTGGTGTAATAGGTAGCACGCGTGGTTTTGGTCCACGAAGACCGGGTTCGAGTCCTGGCTCCTCAGCTGCCACGGCGCTCGCTGCTCCAGCGACACGAAGGCGAATATGCCGTCCGGGGTCGAACTGTGTTGCGGCCGTTGCCCGCAGTTCGGCGGCGCGGCGGCACCGATCGCTCGCGGGTGCTCAGTCGAAGCGAAAGTGCGTGCCGACCGGCTCCAGCGAGCCGGCGTCGATCCGCGGGACCGCCTTGGCGAGCGTCTCGGCGAACGTCGCGCCGCTGGCGCCGATGAGCCTGACGAGCTCGGCGACCGGTGTCGCCTGGCTCGCCACGCCGTTGGCGTAGTCGGTCGCGTAGCCGAGCAGGGCGTAGGGGATCTCGGCCTCGCCGGCGAGCACGGTCTCGGGCCCCGCCGTCTGGCTGACGACGGTCACGCCGCAGTTCTGGAGCATCCGGATCTCGGTGCGGGTGTTGAAGCGGGGGCCGTCGACGTGGCCGTAGCAGCCGCCGTCGCGGACGTGGAACCCGCACTCGCTCGCCGCCTCCAGCAGCGCCTGGCGCAGCGGCTCCGAGAACGGCTTGTCGTAGATCCAGTGCCCGCGCCCGCGCTCGCCCGGCTCGGTGTACAGCGTGCAGATCGAGCCGTCCGGCAGCCGGTTGGCCAGGAAGTGCAGGTCGTCGAAGACGACGAGGCTGCCGAGCGACAGGCTCGCGTCGAGCGAGCCGCAGACCGTGACCGACAGGATCGCGTCCGCGCCGCGCTCCTTGAGGGCGGCGATGTTCGCCTGATGGGTGACCGAGCTCGACAGCAGCTCGTGGCCGGGCCGGTGACGCGAGATGTGCAGGACGTCGACGCCCGCGAAGCGCCCGCTGGTGACCGGCGCGGCGCCGAAGCGCGTCTCGACGAGCTCGGGCTCGCCCTCGGTGTCGACGCCCGGCAGCGCATAGGTGCCCGAGCCGGTGAGGATCCCGATGCGCATTGGCGCGGGATCCTCCCAGCTTCAGCGACCGGGCACGCGGCCGGCGCCCGCGCCGGGCTCGGTCGCGGGGCCGCCGGGGGCGGCGACGCCGAGCACGCGCATGGCCTTCAGGCCGAGGGAGAGCTTCTCGCGGCCGTCGGTGGAGCCGACGTCCAGGCCCGAGAGCTCGCGCACCCGCTCCAGGCGGTAGCGGATCGTGTGGCGGTGGGTGAAGAGCTTCTGTGCGGTGCCGGCGACGTTGCCGTCGTTGTCGAGGAACGCCTCGACCGTGCGCACGAGCTCGGTGTCGTACTGCTCGTCGTAGGCGACGAGCGGCTCGACGGTCTCGGCGTAGAAGCGCTGCAGCTCGGCCGGGTCCTCGCTCATCGCCGACAGCAGCAGCCGGTAGGCCCCCGTCTGCTCGAAGGCCAGCAGCGGGTGCTCGGCATCGCCCGCGGCGACGTTGACGGCCAGCAGCGCCTCGGTGCCGGCGCGGTGCAGGTCCAGCGGATCGGCGGCGACGCGGCTGCGCCCGACGGCGAACGAGTGCCCGGGCAGGCCCGCCTGCAGCTCGCGCAGGACGCCCTCCGCGGCGCGCTTGGCGATCGCGTCGTCGCCGGCGGGGACGAGCACGACGACCTCCGCCGCGCTGGACTCGCGCTGGGCAGGTGCGGCGATCGCGCTTGCCACGACCGCGCGGGCACCGCGCTCGGCCGTCGCCAGCACCCGCGCGCGCCAGCCCTCCTCGGTCGGCACGTGGGCGTGGGCGCGAGCGACCAGGACGCTGGCCCCGGCGATGAGGTCGACGCCGAGGTCGGCGGCGCGGGAGACGATGTCGTCGTGGTCGTTGAGGTCGCGGGCGAGCACCGCGTGCAGGAATCCGCTGCTGGCCTCCTGAGAGGCGCGGGCCGGGGCGCGCACGCGCTCGACCTCGGAGGCGACGAGCGTGGTGACGAGGCGCACGAGCGCGGGACCCGGCTCGGCGCGGGCGCGCATCCGCAGTTGGCCGACCGGGGCGTCGGCCACCCGCAGCTCGATCGTCACGACCCCGGCGGCGCTGTCGAGCAGCGAGCGCTCGGCGGCCGGCGAGCGCGCGGCGACCGCCATCACGGAGCCGGTGCGATCGAGCAGCACGAGGCTGGCCTCGAGCGCACGCGCCGCGGCGCGGACGACATCCGGCAGTCCGGCACCCGACTCGACCGCTTCCGTGATGGCATCAAGTGCAGCGAGATCGAGCCCCATCGTCCGTTCGGCGGGGCTGGCCATCGCCATAGGCTACGCGGCGATTCGATCCCAGTAGTACGCGATCGCCACGCCGCCGGCCCCACCGGCGAGCAGAAGGGCGGCCAGGACGTACAGCGCGAGGAAGCTCGCGGCCAGCCGTTCCCACGTCTTGGAGTACGACATCCAGGCCGGCATGGCGATGAACCAGATGAACGCGGCGAGGGCGGCGATGCCGCACGTGCCGCCCACCAGATAGGTGACTCCCGCGTTGCTCATCTGCGCCAATTGTGGCGCAGATGGCTCATCGGCGACACGCCGGCTACCCGATCGGCCCCGCGGGGAGGGCGAAGATCGGGGCCGGCGCTCGCTGCCCGGCGAAGAGCGTGCGGTGGGCGGTCTCCGCCCGCTCGCGATGGCCTGTCTCGATGAAGAGCGCGAGAACCGTGGGGCCCGAACCGGAGACGATCGCGTGATCGGCGCCCGCGTTGATCGCTGCCTCCAGCGCCTCGTCGATCGCGGGGCACAGCGAGCGCGCGGCGTCCTGAAGGTCGTTGTGGACGTGGTCGAGGACCGTCTCGGCGGAGATCGCGGCCTGCACGCGGGTCAGCGAGCGAGCCAGGCCCATCGCGTCGCGCGGCAGGCCGAGGCGGTCCGCCTCGGCGTAGACGTCGCCCGAGCGCAGCTCCGCGTCAACCGGCAGGACGACCACCGCATACTCCAGCGACACCGGCAGCGGGCGCAGCCGGCTGCCCTCGCCGGTCGCGATCACGAGTCCGCCGCGGATCTGACTGGCCACGTCGGAGCCCAGCTCCGCGGCGATCTGCTCGAGCTGCCAGCGGTCGTGGAGGCCGGCGGCCTCGGCCGCCAGGCGCAGCGCGGCGGCCGCGTCGGCCGAGCCGCCCCCCATGCCGCCGGCGACCGGGATGCGCTTGGTGATGTGCAGGCGCATCGGCGGGCCGCCCCAGCCGGTGCGCTCGCGGAAGAGCGCGAGCGCCGTCGCGGCCAGGTTCGGGCCCTCGACGCCCGGGCAGACGACCTCGTCGGCGCCCAGGCCGGCCGGATCGACCTCGAGCGTCACGTCGTCGCAGAGGTCCAGCGTGTCCATGAGCGTCACGAGCTCATGGCGGCCGTCGGAGCGGGCCGGCCCGACGAACAGGCAGAGGTTGATCTTCGCCCGTGCCGGCGAGCGCAGCTCGGTCATGTGCTGAGAGTTTCGTGCAAGGCGCGGAAGTCCTGCGGCGAGAGGCGCTCGGCGCGGACGTCGGGCGGGTGTCCGAGCGCCTCCAGGGCCGCGCGTGTTCGCTCCCGGATCTCGGGCGGCGCGCCCGCGGCGAGCGCCAGGGAGCGCGCGAGGGCCTTGCGCCGGTGGGCGAACGCCGCCCCCACGAGCTCGCGCAGGGCCGGCGCGGGCGCCGGGCCGGTGCGCCGCAGACCGATGAGCACCGAGTCGACGTTCGGCACCGGCGCGAACACGCGCCGCGAGACCGCGCGCAGGACCCGGACCTCGCAGGCGAGCTGCGCGAGCACCGACGGGACGCCGTAGGCGTCGGTGCCGGGCGCGGCGGCGAAGCGCTCGCCGACCTCCTTCTGGATCATCCCGACCCACCGCTGCACGCCGTCGAGCTCCTCGATCGTGCGCAGGATCGCGCCGGCGGCGATCCCGTAGGGCAGGTTCGCGACGACCTTGGTCGGCGGCGGATCGAGCGCGCGCAGGTCCAGGCGCATGGCGTCGGCGAGATGCAGGCTCACGTTGGGAAACGGGGCGATCGCGTCGCGCAGCGCCGGCTCGAGCGCGCGGTCGAGCTCGACGACGTGGACGTGCGCGACCCGTGGCGCCAGATGTTCGGTGAGCACGCCGAGGCCGCCCCCGATCTCCAGGACCACGTCAGCGGGCTCGAGCTCGGCGGCGCGCTCGATGACGCCGAGGATGTTCGAGTCGATGAGGAAGTTCTGGCCGAGGTCGCGCTTGGGCCGCACGCCGAACTCGCGCATGCGCCGCAGGCTCGGCTGGGTGGGCGCCGGCGCGTCATCGCTCACCATCCGAAGAGGCCGGCGGCGTTGTCCTCGACGAGCCGCTCGAGCTCGGCGTAGGCGATCCCGCGCGCCTCTGCGACGAAGCTCGCCGTGTGGACGACGAACGCCGGCTGGTTGCGCTGCTTACGCACGACCTGCGGGGTGAGATAGGGGGCGTCGGTCTCCACGAGCAGGCGGTCGGCCGGGACGCGCGCGGCGGCCGCGGCCAGCTCCGGCGCCTTCGGGTACGTGACATTGCCCGCAAACGAGATCCACCAGCCCTCCTGCACGCACTCGTCCAGGCGCGCCGGCATCGAGAAGCAGTGCAGGATCACGCGGACGCCCTCGGCGCGGGCGCGCAGGGTCGCGATCGTGTCGTCGTCCGCGGCGCGGGTGTGGATGACGAGCGGCTTGCCCGTGTCGCGGGCAAGCTCGATCTGCGCCTCGAAGGCCCGCTGCTGGTCGGCGTGGGGCGCGTGGTCGCGGTAGTGGTCCAGGCCGGTCTCGCCGATCGCCGCGCAGCGCGGGTGCTCGGCGAGGGCCCGCAGCTCGGCGGCATCGGCGTCGTCGAAGCCGGTCGCCTCGTTGGGATGGCGCCCGATCGCGGCCAGCACCTGGGGGAAGCGCTCGGCGGCCAGCAGCGCGGCGCGGCAGCTCAGGCCGTTCGTGCCGACCGTGAGCATGCGGGTGACGCCGGCGTCCACGGCCGCGGCGACGAGCTCGGCGTCGTCGGGCTCGCAGACGTGCAGATGCGTGTGGCTGTCGATCACCGCGCCGCCGGGACCCTGTCCTACGTCTGCGGCTTCGGGAACAACTGCTCGAGCTTGGAGATCGCGCCGAGGCGGCCCCGCTGCATCCGCGCGCCGTCGAGCCCGAGCTCTGGCGCCCCGAGCGCGTCGAGCAGCTTGCCGCTGCTCTCGGGCAGCCACGGGTGCAGCAGCACCGCGACGACGCGCAGAGCCTCGGCGAGCGAGGCCAGCACGCGATCGAGGTCGGCGCCGCGCTCGGGATCTTTGGCCAGCGTCCAGGGCGCCTGCTCCTCCACGTAGCGGTTGCAGCGGCGCACGCGCTGCCAGATCGCCTCGAGGGCGCCGCTGACGTCGGCGCGATCGAGCAGCTCGCACACCTCCGGCGACGCGCCGTCGATCTCGGTGGCGAGCTCGGCGTCGAGATCTCCGCCGGGCACCGTTCCCTCGCGGTAGCGGATGACCATCGCGATGACGCGGCTGGCGAGGTTGCCGAGGTCGTTGGCGAGCTCGGACTCGTAGCGCGCGGCGAAGCCCGCGGCGGAGACCGAGCCGTCGTTGCCGAAGGGCACCTCGCGCATGCAGTAGTAGCGCAGGGCGTCGGTGCCGAACTCGTCCATGACGACGAACGGGTCCAGGACGTTGCCCAGCGACTTGCTCATCTTGTGCTCCTCGCCGCTGTCGTCGCGCATGAGCAGGAAGCCGTGCACGAAGACGTGCTCGGGCAGCGGGAGGCCGGCGGCCATGAGCATCGCCGGCCAGAAGACCGTGTGGAACTTCAGGATGTCCTTGCCGATGATGTGAAACTGCGCCGGCCAGAACCGCTCGGTGACGTCCTCGCCGGGCCTGGCGTACGACAGGGCCGTGTAGTAGTTCAGCAGCGCGTCGAACCAGACGTAGAAGACGTGCGACTCGTCCCACGGCACCGGCACGCCCCAGGTGAGCGTCGAGCGGCTGAGCGACACGTCCTGCAGGCCGGACTCGATGAAGGAGCGCGCCTCGTTGTAGCGATGGCGCGGCATGACGAAGTCCGGCTTGTCCGCGTACAGGCGCTCGAGATCGTCCTGGAAGGCGGACAGGCGAAAGAAGTAGTTGTCCTCCTTCTCGCGGATGAGCGGGATGCGGTGGATCGGGCAGAGGTGGTCCTCGCCGGCCTCGGCCTCGGTCTTGAAGTCCGCGCAGCGCGGGCAGTACCAGCCCTCGTAGACGCCCTCGTAGACATGGCCGTTGTCGCGGATGCGCCCGAGCACCTCCTGAACCTTCGCCTTGTGCTCGGGGTCGCTCGTGCGGATGAAGAAGTCGTTGGAGACGTTCAGCCGCGGCGCCAGCTGCTGAAAGCGCGGGGCGTTGCGATCGACGAGCTGCTGCGGCGTCACGCCCTCGCGCTCGGCCGCGAGCGCGACCGGCTCGCCGTGCTCGTCCGTACCGGTGAGAAAGAACACGTCCTCGCCACGCTGGCGCATGTGGCGCGCGAGCACGTCGGCAGCGATCGTCGAGTAGGCGTGCCCGAGGTGCGGGGC
>JAXDFS010000151.1:0-6546 GCA_034665465.1 Solirubrobacteraceae bacterium | reverse complement strand
GACCGCGTCGATCGTCGAGGCCTACGCGAGCGGGCGCCCGCACGTGCAGCTCGTCCGCCAGCCCAACCGCGGCAAGGGGTCGGCGGTGCGCTCCGCGGCGACGCGCATCACCAAGGAGATCGCGGTCATCCAGGACGCCGACATGGAGTACGACCCGGCCGACGTGATCAAGCTCATCGCGCCGATCGAGCAGGGGATCGCCGACGTCGTCTACGGCTCGCGGCTGAGCGGCGGCGCGCCGCAGCGGGCCTACATGTTCTGGCATCTCGTCGGCAACCGCTTCCTCTCGCTGCTCACCGGCGTGCTCTTCAACACGACGCTGAGCGACATGGAGACCGGCTACAAGGCCTTTCGCTCCGACGTGCTGTGCTCGCTGCGCCTGACGCAGGACGACTTCGCGATCGAGCCGGAGATCACCGGCGAGGTCTGCCGTCGCAACCTGCGCATCTACGAGATGCCGATCTCCTACTACGGGCGCACGTACGCGGAGGGCAAGAACATCACCTGGCGCGACGGCTTCAAGGCGATCTGGGTGCTCGTCGCGGTCCGGCTGCGGCGGGGGTGAGCTCTCGGCGCGGCGTGCGGCCGCTGCTGGTCGCAGCCGGCCTCGCCGTCACCGCCGGCTGCACGTACCTCGCGGTGCGCGGCGTGAAGTTCGCCGACACGAAGGACGCGCTCGCGGCCAGCCACCTGGAGTGGCTTCTGCCGACGAGCGTCGTGCTGGGCGTCGCGCTCTGGCTGCGCGTGCTGCGCTGGTGGGTGCTCTTCGACGAGTCCTCGCGCCCGCCGCTGCGCGCCGTCGGCCACGCCGCGTTCGTCGGCTACTTCTTCAACAACATCCTGCCGGCGCGCGCGGGTGAGGCGGCGCGCGTCTTCGCGCTCTACGCCAAGGCGCGCACGCCGCGCGCCGAGACGCTCGGCACCGTCGTCATCGAGCGCGTCTTCGACCTGCTCGCGCTGCTGTTGCTGCTGTTCGCGTCCTATCCCCTGCTGCCGCAGATCTCCTGGCTGAAGGCAGCGGCGCTGTTCGGGATCGCGGTCGTCACCGGCCTCGTCGTGCTCATCTTCGTGCTCGTGCGCTACGACGAGCGCGCCGTACGCTGGCTGCTGGCACCGCTGCGGCGGCTGCCGGGCGCGGGCGCGGGCGAGCGCGTGGAGCTCGCCGCCGTCAACGCGACGCGCGGGCTCGTCGCGCTGCGCGAGCCGCGCGTGGCGCTGCGCGGGATGGCGCTCACGATCGCCTCCTGGCTCGTGCTGGCGCTGTCGTTCTGGATCCTCATGGCGGCCTTCGACCTGCACCTGCCGCTCGTCGCCGGGATGCTCGTCGTCGTCGCGATCAACCTGTCGCTCGTGCTGCCCTCCTCCCCGGCCGCGCTCGGCGTCTTCGAGGCCGCGACGGTCGTCGCGCTACGCGCCTTCGACGTGCCCCGGGCCGAGGCGCTGTCGTACGCGCTCGTCCTGCACCTCCTGAACTTCCTGCCGTTCCTCGTCATCGGGGCCGTGCTGCTCGGGCCCGGCGCGCTGCGCCGCGAGACGTCGCAGGACTGACGTCCTCACCCCGGCCGGCGGGTGCGTGCGCCATCATCGTGCGATGGCCGAGCACGTCGATCCGAAGCCCACCGCGCCGCCGCCGAACATCAGCGCCGCGATCGGCGGCCCGCTGGGCGTGGCGGAGACGTCGATCCCGGCCGTGGCCTTCGTCATCGCCTACACGGCCTCGGGCTCGGACACGAACACGGCCGCGGGCGTCGCCGTCGCCCTGGCGCTGGTGCTCACCGTGGCGCGCCTGCTGCGGCGCGAGTCGCCCCAGCACGCGCTGTCGGGCCTCGTCGGCGTGGGCTTCGCCGCGTTCGTCGCGACACGCAGCGGCAAGGCCGAGAACTTCTTCCTTCCGGGGCTGCTGCTCAACGCCGCCTACGCGTCGGCGTTTCTCATCTCCGTCGCGGTCCGCTGGCCGCTCGTCGGCATCATCGTCACGAAGCTCGACGGCGAGGAGGGCAGTGGCTGGCGCAAGGATCCCCGGCGCATGCGCGCCTTCGCGCTCGCGTCGTGGATGTGGGCGGGCCTGTTCGGCTTGCGCCTGCTCGTCCAGCTGCCGTTGTACTTCGCCGGCGCGGTGGTGGCGCTCGGCGTCGCGAAGACCGCAATGGGCCTGCCGCTGTTCGGCATCGGCCTGTGGCTGGCGTGGCTGCTCGTGCGCGAGCATCGCGTCACGAAGCCGGCCGCACCGACCTGAAGACAACGAAGCACGAGAGGAGATTCATGGCGACCTCCAGCAGGGCGACCACGGTATGGGAGGGCGGGCTCGAGCACGGCTCGGGCACGACGACGCCGCAGAGCGGCGCGTTCCCCGCGACCGACGTGAGCTGGGCGACGCGGACGGAGCGCGCCGCCGGCAAGACGAGCCCGGAGGAGCTGCTGGCCGCCGCGCACGCGTCGTGCTACTGCATGGCGCTCTCCCACGAGCTCGGCGGGGCGGGCACGCCGCCCGGCCACCTCGAGGCGACGGCGACGGTCGACTTCGTGCCCGGCGAGGGCGTCAAGTCCTCGCACATCGTCGTGACCGGCAGCGTGGACGGCGTCGATCAGGAGGCGTTCGCGGCCGCCGCGCAGGCGGCCGCCGACGGCTGCCCGATCTCCGCGGCCCTGAAGGGCAACATCGAGATCACCGTGGAGGCGACGCTCGAGGGGTGACCGCGAGCAGCTCCAGATAGCCCTCGCGCACCAGCCGGCCGACGAGCACGAGGCGGCCGGCCACGTCCAGCGGGCCGGGCAGCTCGGCGGCGGTGAACGGCCCGCCGGCGCCGTGGACGAAGGCGACCGCCGCGCCGGCCCTCGCCGGGAAGCGCACCTCCCGGCCCTCGAAGCGCAGCGCGACGCTCGTGGCGCCGTCGTCGAGATCGGCGATGACGGTGGCGCGGCGCCTCGCCGGCGTGTCGGCCGTCAGCCGCTGCAGCGCGCGCAGCTGCGCGAGCTGGTCGCCCGCGATCGGCCGGCGACGATCGACGAAGCGCCGCCGCGCGCGGCGCGCGACGTCGTCGGGCCGCAGGCGGGCGGCGAGGCGCTCGAGCAGTTGCGCGGGCAGCACCCCCTCGGCGTCGAGCGCCCGGCGGAACTCGACGTCGTCGGCGCATTCGCGCAGCGCGTCGCGGATGGCATCCATGCGCGTCGGCGGATGCAGGCCGACGGTGATGTGCAGCGAGTCGGCGTCGGCGGCCGCCGCCTCGTGCGGCCAGCCGCGCGGCAGGTACAGCGTGTCGCCGGCCTCGAGCGTGACGTCGTCGATCGGGTCGCCGGGGTCGCCGAGCTCCGGCGACCAGCGCTGGTCTCGCAGCGGCAGCTCGAGCAGCGGCTCGTAGAGGCGCCAGCGCTTGCGGCCGGCGACCTGCAGGACGAGGACGTCGTGCGTGTCGTGATGGACGCCGAAGCCCTGCGACGAGGCCGGCGTGCTGTAGGCGTTGGCCTGCGCCGGGCACCCGAGCGCCTGCTCGAGCTCGCGGCAGTACAGCGCGGCCGGGTGATGGTGCAGTTGCAGCGCCTGCAGGACGATCGTCGCACCGGCCGCGTACTCGGCCGCGACGCGGTCGACGAGCACGGTCCCCGAGAAGCTGCTCGGGCGCCACGGGATGTCGGTCGTGTAGCTGCTCGGGGGCAGTTGCGCCCCGTCTCTTACGAGGCGGAAGGCGGGCGCGCGGATCGCCGTCTGGCAGACGAGGCGCTCGACGTCGGCGGCCGAGAGGATGGCATCGAAGCGCCCGGGCTCGCCGCCGCGGGCGACGACGAGCGGCCTGCGCTGCCAGTGCTGGGCGAGGAAGTGCTCCGGCGCGACGGGCTCGAGCGTCAGCTCGAGCGCGCCGGCCGGCATCCGGGCGGCTTCGAGGAGGCTAGGAATCGTCGCCGGTGTCGGTCGTGTCGGTGCTGTCGCCGGAGTCGTCGCCGGTGTCCGCGGCGTCGCTCGCGTCGTCGCCCGTGTCGGTGCTGTCGGTGCTGTCGCCGCTGTCGTCGCTGTCGTCGGAGGCCCGGGTCGCGGCCGGGCCCGTGTCGATGTGGTGCGTCGTCACCTCGTCGTCGGTCAGCGTGGGCGCTTCGTCCTGCGGGTCGCTCATCAGGACTCCTTGTGCTGGGAACGTGGCGCGCTCCCGCATACCCAGCGCGGCGCCGTTACAGCCCTACTCCCACTCGATCGTGCCGGGCGGCTTGGACGTGATGTCCAGGACGACCCGGTTGACGTCGCGCAGCTCGTTGATCATGCGCGACGCGATCTGCTCGAGCAGGTCGTAGGGCAGGCGCGCCCAGTCGGCCGTCATCGCGTCGTCGGAGGTCACCGCGCGGATGACGACGACGCTGCCGTAGGTGCGCTCGTCGCCCTGCACGCCGACGGTGCGGATGTCGGGGAGCACGCAGAAGGACTGCCACAGGTCGCGGTACAGGCCGGCCCTGCGGATCTCGTCCTGCAGGATGTAGTCGCACTCGCGCAGGAGGTCCAGGCGCTCCTTCGTCGCCTCGCCACCGACGATCCGGATCGCGAGGCCCGGCCCGGGGAACGGCTGGCGCCAGACAAGGCGCTCGGGCAGGCCGAGCTCGGCGCCGACGGCGCGGACCTCGTCCTTGAACAGCGCGCGCAGGGGCTCGACGAGGTCGAACTGCAGGTCCTCGGGCAGGCCGCCGACGTTGTGATGGGACTTGATCGTCGCGGCGCCGGTGCCGCCGCCGGACTCGATCACGTCGGAGTAGAGCGTTCCCTGGACGAGGAAGTGCGCGTCGCCGAGCTTGGCCGCCTCCTCCTCGAAGACGCGGATGAACTCGGCGCCGATCGCCTTGCGCTTGGTCTCGGGGTCGCTCTGGCCGGCCAGGCGCCTGAGGAAGCGCTCCTCGGCGTCGACTGCGACGAGCGGGACCTTGAAGTGGTCGCGGAACGCGGCGATGACCTGCTCGCCCTCGTTCTTTCGCATCAGGCCGTGGTCGACGAAGACGCACGTGAGCTGATCGCCGATCGCGCGGTGCACGAGCAGCGCGGCGACGCTCGAGTCCACGCCGCCCGACAGCCCGCAGATGACCTTGTGCGTGCCGACCTGCGCGCGGATGCGGGCGATCTGCTCGGTGACGATGCTCTCCGGGCTCCACGTGCGGTCGGCCTCGCAGATCTCGCCGAGGAAGCGCTCGAGGATCGTCTGGCCATAGGGCGTGTGCACGACCTCCGGGTGAAACTGGATGCCGTAGATGCCGCGCTCGACGCTCTCGAGCGCCGCGACCGGCGACGCCGTCGAGGACGCCAGCGCGGTAAAGCCCGGCGGCGGGGCGAAGACGGTGTCGCGATGGGACATCCAGCAGGTCTGCTGCGCGGGCAGCCCGGCGAACAGGCGCCCCGGCTCGCGCACGGTGAGCTCCGAGCGCCCGAACTCGCCCACCTCCGCGCCCTCGACCCGGCCGCCGAGCTCGGTGGCGATGAGCTGCATCCCGTAACAGATGCCGAGCACGGGGATTCCGAGCTCGAGCAGCTCGCGATCCAGGCGCGGCGCGCCCGGTGCGTACACCGACGCGGGGCCGCCGGAGAGGATCAGCCCCTTCGGCTTGCGCTTGCGGACCTCCTCGGCGCCGACGTGATGGGGCAGCAGCTCGCTGAAGACCCCCAGCTCGCGCACGCGGCGCGCGATGAGCTGGGAGTACTGGCCGCCGTAGTCCAGGACGACGACCTCGTCGACGGCGCGCGGCGGCGTGACCTCGAGGACGTCCTCGGCCACCAGCTCGGTGGCCGCGGTCGACGAGGTCACGAGTCCGTCGGTCATGCGTCGCTCAGCGCGGGCTCCTTGTGCGCCCCGTTGCCGTTGGGCGGATCGGCCGGCGCGGTCGCGCCGCGGGCGCCCATGCCGACCCCCTGCGCGACCTGCAGCTGCTTGCCCTCGGTCTGCAGGGCCGGCGCGATCATGAGCTCGGCGCGGTTGAACTCGGCGATGTCCTGGTAGCCGCAGGTCGCCATCGACGTGCGCAGGCCGCCCATGAGGTTGAACGTGCCGTCGTTCTGATGCGCGGGGCCGATGAGGATCTCCTCGAGCGAGCCGTTCTGGACGGTCTTGACGCGCGCGCCGCGCGGGAGCGTCGGGTGGAACGTCGCCATGCCCCAGTGGTGGCCGCGGCCCGGCGCCTCGTACGCGCGGGCGAGCGGGGAGCCGATCATGACCGCGTCGGCGCCGCAGGCGATCGCCTTGGAGACGTCGCCGCCGTTGCGCATCCCGCCGTCGGCGATGACCTGGCAGTACTCGCCGGTCTCGAGCATGTTCTGGGCGCGGGCGCCGGCGACGTCGGCGATCGCCGTCGCCTGGGGCACGCCGATGCCGAGGACCCCGCGGGTCGTGCAGGCCGCGCCGGGGCCGACGCCGACGAGCACGCCGGCCGCGCCGGTGCGCATGAGGTGCAGCGCGGTGTGGTAGCTCGCGCAGCCGCCGACGACGACCGGCAGCGGCACCTCGCGGATGAACTCCTTGAGGTTCAGCGGCGGGCGCGACTCGTCGCTGGAGACGTGCTCGGCGGAGACGACCGTGCCCTGGA
>JAXDFS010000150.1:0-7374 GCA_034665465.1 Solirubrobacteraceae bacterium | reverse complement strand
AGGACGTCAACGGGCTCGTGCGCGAGCTGCTCGCGCCCGAGCGGCTGAGCGCCGCGGCGATCGGCGCCGACGAGGACGTGTTCCGCAGCGCGATCGAGCCGATCGCGCCGGCGCTCGTCGCGAAGGTGACCGCGTAGTGATCCGCGTCGCCGTCGCCGGCGCGGCGGGGCGCATGGGGCAGGCGGTCGTCGCGGCCGTCGAGGGCGCCGACGACCTCGAGCTGACCGGAAGGGCCGACCCCGCGCTGGGCGTCGCGCTGGCCGACGTCCTCGGCGACGCCGACGTCGTCGTGGACTTCACGCAGCCCGACACCGCGCTCGCCAACGCGCTGGAGTGCCTCGCCGCGGGCGTGCACGTCGTGATCGGAACGACGGGCTTCGACATCGAGCCGCTGCGCGAAGCCAGGGGCGCGAACGTCTTCATCGCCCCCAACTTCGCGATCAGCGCGGTGCTCATGATGCGCTTCGCGGCGGAGGCCTCCCAGCACATGGCCAGGGCGGAGATCATCGAGTTGCACCACGACGGCAAGCTCGACGCGCCGTCGGGCACGGCGGCGCGCACCGCCGAGCTCATGCAGGGCGACGTGCCGATCCACTCGGTGCGGCTGCCCGGCCTGGTCGCCCACCAGGAGGTCATCTTCGGCGACGTCGGCCAGACGCTGACGATCCGCCAGGACTCGCTGTCGCGCGAGTCGTTCATGCCCGGCGTGCTGATCGCCGTCCGGCGGGTGGCCGGCCTCGCCGAGTCGCCGCTCGTCGGGCTCGAGCACCTGCTGTTTGCATGAGCGAGGGCATCACGGTCGCCGTGACCGACCACGCGGCCGAGCGCTTCCGCCAGCGCGTCGGCTCGCGCCAGGGCGGTTTTGACGTCAAGCCCGAGGTCGCCGGCCGGGTGAGCGAGGCCTGGGGGGCGGGGCGGGTGTCGCAGACGCCGCCGCCCAGCGCCGGCGAGGCGGCCGCCCGCGGCTCGGTCTACGTGCGCGACCTCGTCGACCGCAACGTCATCTTCGTCTGCCGCCATGACCGCGCCTCGCGCGAGCTGCTCGTCATCACGCTGTGGGAGGACGAGCGCTTCGGCGCCCCGCGCGTGGACCGCCGCTACACCGACGCCCTGAAGGCCGACGACCCGGCGCTCGTCGACCCCGGCAGGCGCTGGCGCGAGCGGCGCGACACGTGACGGCGCTCAGGCTCCCGCCGCCGCAGGCCCGCCGCGGCCGCGGATCTCGTCGAGGATGACGAACAACGCTCCGCGCCCGGCGCGGCTCTCCGCCAGCATGTCGCGCAACACCGTGCGGTCCTCGGCCCGCTCCTGCACCCGCTGCTCGCGGCTCAGGCGCACCTCGGCCTCGAAGCGCTCGGCGACCCGCTGCCCGCGCAGGCTCGTCTGGCGCAGCTCGACGCGCATGTCGTCGATCGACTGGCGCAGCTCCGCGAGGGCGTCGCGATTCTCGGCCGAGCGCTCCTCGCTGCGTGCCCAGCGCTCCTCACTGCGCGCCCAGCGCTCCTCGCTGCGCGCCCAGCGCTCCTGGCTGCGTGCCCAGAGCTCGTTGCCCCGGGCCATGTGCGCGTTCGCGACGGCCAGATGCTCGTCCAGGCGCCGGAGGATCTCGTCGTCCGCCATGCGCCGATTCTCGCAGGCGGATCGCGTCCTTCCAACACCCGTTCGCGTCGTCTTCGTCACGAATTCGCGACGAAGCGCGCGCGCCTACGCCTCCGAGAACCCGTAGCGCGCCTGCAGGCGGCGCAGCGGGGCCGGCGCCCACCAGTTCCAGTCGCCGAGCAGGCACATGAGCGACGGCACCAGCAGCGCGCGGACGATCGTCGTGTCGATCACCACTGCGGCCGCCTCGCCGATCGAGATCTGCTTCATGAAGAACACCTTGCTGACGCCGAAGGCGAGGAACACGACCGCGATCGCGGCGGCCGCCGCCGTGATCACGCGGCCCGTCTTGCCGAGACCGATCGCGACCGCCTCCTCGTTGGCGGCGCCGAGGTCGTGCTGCTCCTTGATGCGCGCCAGGACAAGAACGGCGTAGTCGGTCGCCAGCGCGAACGTCACCGCGATGAGGAACGCCATGCTGGTCACCTCCACCGCCGCCGGGCCCGTGTAGGCGAACAGCCCGTCGAGCGCGCCGCGCTGGAAGGCGAGCACGATGATGCCCATCGAGGCGCCGAGCGTCAGCGCGTTCATGATCAGCGTCTTGATCGGCAGGATCACCGACCCGGTCAGTGCGAACAGCAGCAGCAGCGTCGTCGCGCCGATGATGAGCGCCACCGCCGGCAGATGGGCGACCAGGCTCTCCTTCTCGTCGACGAAGCGCGCGGTGTTGCCCGATACGAGCAGCTCGCCGCTGCCCGGCACCCTGGTCGCGCGAATCGCCCGCACCGCGTCCTGGACGCGCTCGTCCAGCGCCGCCCGGGCCGGCGTGAAGTTGGCGAACGCGACGCGCGACGAGGCGCGCTGGAAGGGCGTGCCTCCGGCGACTCCGTCGAGTCGCGCGATGCGCCGGTGCAGGACGGCCAGCTGCGCGCGGCTCGCGGCACCGCGGACGCTGACCGTGATCGGGAAGCCGAGGCCGCGAGAGTAGTTGCGATCGAGGTAGCGATTGACGGCGTAGGACGGCTGGCTGGGGGGGACCGCCTCGGCGCTGGGCCCGGTGAGCTTCGTCGACAGCAGCGGCGACGACAGCGCGAGCAGCAGCGCCGTGCAGCCGATCGCGATGACGAGCGGACGCCGCATCACGGCCTTCGCCAGCCGGTACCAGCCGCCCGAGGCGTCGCTCAGCGCCGGGCCGCGACGGATCGCCAGCGCGTTGATGCGCGGGCCCAGCAGCGCCAGCAGCGACGGCACGACGAGCAGCGCGATGACCGCCGAGAGCAGGCCGACGGCGGCTCCCGCGGCGCCGATCGAGTACAAGAAGCGCTGGGGCATGATGACCAGCGCCGCCAGCGCGACGGCGACCGTCATGCCCGAGAACATCACCGTGCGGCCGGCGGTCTGCACGGTGCGCCGGTGGGCCTCGCGCGTGGCCTGGCCGCCGGCGCGCTCGAGCTCCTCGCGATAGCGCGACACGAGCAGCAGCCCGTAGTCGACGGCCAGGCCGAGGCTCAGCGCCGTGGCGATGTTCAGGGCGAACAGCGACGTGTCCACCAGGCCGGACATCACCCGCAGCATCAGGTAGGTGCCGAGGATCGAGATCACGCCGAGCAGCAGCGGGATCGCGGCCGCGATCACGCCGCGAAAGACGAGCAGCAGCAGGATCGTGAGGATCGGGAACGCGATCAGCTCCGCGGTCGTGAGGTCGGCGCGCGTCTCGTCGTTGACCTCGTTGAAGCTCACCGCGAAGCCGCCGAGGCCGACGTCGAGCGAGCTGTCGCCGATCCGGCGCCTGGCGTCCTCGGCGGCGACGCCGCCGTCGCTCTCGATGTCCTGCGTCGACAGCGCGGCCGCGATCACGAGCGAGCGGCCGTTGCGCTCGATCAGCGCGCGGCCCGCGCGGCGGTTACGCAGCGGGTTGATCACCTGGCCGACGAAGCGCGTGTGCGCCAGCGCGCCGCTGATGCGATCGACCTCGCGGCGGACGGCGGGGCTGCGGGGGTCGAGGCGGCCGCCGTCGCGCCGGCGCACGAGCGCGACGATCCCGGGGCTGGCGTCGTGGCCGAGCTCGCGATGCAGCAGCGCCGTCGCGCGCTCGCTCTGCGAGGCGCTGTCGGTGAAGCCCGCCGCCTTGAGATGATGCTCGACGTCGTAGCCCAGGCCGCCGGCGACGACCACGAACACGCCCACCAGCGCGAGCACGAGCCTGGGCCGCTTCCAGGTCAGGTTGGCGACGAGATCGAGCACGCGCCGGAGAGCCTACGCGACGGTGTGTCAAAGATCGGGCGCCGTCGCGACGTCCTCGAGGCGCCCCGCGCGGCTCGTCGCGTCAGCCGTCGGCGACGAGCTCGCGCAGGCGCGTGTAGCGGCGGCGCGCATCGGTGCGGCGCACCGCCTGCGCCAGGGCGGCGCGCTCGCCGACGACGACGCAGACGTCCTGCGCGCGCGTGACCGCCGTGTAGACGTGGTTGCGCGTGAGCATGATGTTGTGGCCGCGGAAGACCGGCACGACGATCGCCCGTGCCTGCGACCCCTGCGCCTTGTGCACGGTCGCGGCATAGGCCAGGCGCAGCGTGTCCAGCGCATCGACGGGCAGGCTCACGCGGCGGCCGTCCTCGCCGGCGAACAGCACCCGGTCGCGGTCGGGATCGTGATGCAGCAGGACACCGCGCTCGCCGTTGAAGAGGTCGTGCTCGTAGGAGTTGCGCGTCTGCATGACCTTGTCGCCCACACGCAGGGCCGTCCCGCCGATCCGCGCGCCGTCGGGATTCAGCCGCGCGCGCAGCTCGGCGTTGAGCGCGTCGATCCCCAGCGGGCCCTTGCGCATCGGCGCGAGCACCTGGACGTCGGCGGCCGGGTCCAGGCCGTAGTGCGCCGCCAGCCGCGTCGCCGCCAGCTCGCAGACCTCGCCGAAGATCGCCTGCGCGCCGTCGCGCTCGATGAGGAAGAAGTCGCGGACGTCCTCCTCGCGCGGCTGCGTCGGCGGCAGCTCGCCGTCGTTGATCGCATGGGCCGCCCGGACGATCATCGAGCGCGCGGCCTGGCGGAAGACCTCGGTCAGCCGCGTGGACGCCACGGCGCCGGAGTCCAGCAGGTCCTCGAGCACGCGACCGGGGCCGACCGGCGCGAGCTGGTCGACGTCGCCGACGAGCAGCACGTGCGTGCTCGGGCCGACCGCGCCGAGCAGCGCCTCTGCGAGATGGACGGAGAGCATCGACGCCTCGTCGACGATCAGGACGTCGCAGCCCTCGATCGGATGGTCGGTGTCGCGCGTGAAGCCCTCGCCCGGCGCCCATTCGAGCAGGCGGTGGATCGTCGTCGCCTCGGCCCCGGTGAGCTCGCTGAGCCGGCGCGCGGCCTTGCCGGTCGGCGCGCACAGGCGCGCGGTGCGCCGGCGCGCCTTCAGGAGGTCGACGAGCGCGCGCATCGTCGCGCTCTTGCCGGTGCCGGGGCCGCCGGTGAGGATCGACAGGCGGTGCTCGAGCGCCTGCGTGACCCCGCGCCACTGGTCGTCGCTGGGGACGAAGGCGCCGGTCGCGGGCCGCTTCACGGCGCCGAGCTTCAGTGCGGGCCCGTCCTCCAGCAGCGCGCGCACGTGGCGCGCGAGGCGCTCCTCGACGGCGTGCAGCCGCGCATCGGCCACGCGCCCCTCGTCGTCGATGACGACGCGCCCGCGCCCGGCGAGCTCGTCGATCGCGTCGTCGACGTCGCCGCCGCCGAGCAGCCGCTGGGCGCGCTCGGTCAGCTCGGCGCGGGGGAGATGGCAGTGGCCGTCGGTCTCGGCCAGGGTCAGCGCGTGCAGGACGCCGGCGGCGAGGCGGTCGGGCGCATCCAGCGGCGTGTCCAGCGCGCGGGCCAGGGCGTCGGCCGTCGCGAAGCCGATGCCGTCGATCTCGCAGATCGCGTAGGGCTCGCGCTGCAGGCGCGCGATCGAGCCGGCGCCGAAGTGACGGGCGATCCGCGCGGCGGCGGCGGCGTCGACGCCGTGCGTGTCGAGGAACAGGCGCAGCTCGCGCAGCTCGCGGCCCTCGCGCCAGGAGGCGACCGCCGCGCCCAGGCGCCGCGGGCCGATGCCCGGCACGCCGGCCAGCACGCGCTCGGGGTCGCGGTCGATCTCCGCGAGCACCTCGCCGGCCCCGAAGCGCGCGACGAGCCCGGCGGCCCCCTGCGGCCCGACGTGCTTGATGCTCTCCAGGTAGGCCGCGACGGCGTGGTCGCTGACCGGTTCGAGGATCCGCGCGCGGGTGACGGCGAACTGCCAGCCGTGGCGCGGGTGCTGGCGCCAGCCGCCGCCGACGGCGAGCGACTCGCCCTGGTTGACATGGCCCAGCGCGCCCACGAGCACGACCGCCTCGCCCTCGTCGCTGACGGCGTCGAGGACCGCGAAGTCGCCGTCGGGAAGCGTCCAGCGGACGCCCATGACCTCCGCGGTGAGCTCGCTCGCCGCGGGGTCCCCGGGCGAGGCGTCCTGCGCGCGGTCCGGCACGCGCGCAAGTCTCGCACGGGCACCCCCGGGAACGACCGAGCGCGGCCACCGGGGCCCGAATGCTCCGGCACGCCTGCGATACTTGGGTCGTGTCCGGACTGGGAGCCATCCTCACTGCGATCGTCACCCCTTTCGGTGAGGACGGGCCCCTCGACGAGCAGGCCTTCGTCGATCTCATGCACCACCTCGCCGCCAACGGCTCGGACGGCTTCGTCGTCTGCGGTACCACGGGCGAGGCCGCGACGCTCGACGACGAGGAGCATCTGCGCGTGATCGAGCTCGCCGTCGCGGAGCGGCCGCCGGGGGCCACGATCGTCGCCGGTGTGGGGTCCAACGACACGCGGCACGCGATCGCGCTGACGGCCGGCGCCTGCGAGCGCGGCGCCGACGCGCTGCTGTCGGTCAACCCGTACTACAACCGCCCCAACCGGCGCGGGATCGTCGCGCACTACCGCGAGGTCAGCCGCGTCGCCGACCGCCCGATCGTGCTCTACAACATCCCCCAGCGCACGGGCTCGGACCTGCCCAACGACCTGCTCGCCGAGCTCGCCCAGCTCGACCACGTCGAGTACGTCAAGCAGGCCAACAACGACAACCTCGCGCCGGTCGACGGCCTGCGCATCTACGCCGGCAACGACGAGATCCTCGCGACGGTCCTGGACATGGGCGAGGCCGGAGGCATCCTGACCGCCAGCCACATCGTCGGGACCGAGATGCGCCGCATGGTCGACGAGCCGGGCGAGCGCGCGGCGATCCACGAGAGCCTGCTGCCGGTCTTCGAGGCGATGAGCGTCGCACCAGCCGCGGTCACCAACAAGGCCGCCCTGAACCTGCTCGGCCACGCCGTCGGCGTGCCGCGGCTGCCCTACGTGGAGGCCGACGAGCGCGAGACGGCGACGATCCGCGCGATGCTGACCGAGCGCGGCCTGCTGGTGGGAGCCACAGCGTGAACCTGGATGCACCGAATCTCGCGGCGTCTCGGCGCCGGGAGCCTTCGCCGGCGCCGAGCCATCCACGATCTTCAGGGCATCCAGGTTGACCGGCCCGCTGCGCGTCCTTCCCCTCGGCGGGCTCGGGGAGATCGGCAAGAACATGACGGTCATCGAGTACGAGGACCGCATCGTCGTCGTCGACGTCGGGCTGCGCTTCCCGACGGCCGAGATGATGGGCATCGACCTCGTGCTGCCCGACTTCGCCTACCTGCGCGGGCGCGTCAGCGACATCGAGGCGATCATCATCACCCACGGCCACGAGGACCACATCGGCTGCCTGCCGTTCCTCCTGCGCGAGCT
>JAXDFS010000149.1:0-4863 GCA_034665465.1 Solirubrobacteraceae bacterium | reverse complement strand
CCCGCCGGCAGCGCCACGATCGCCCTGGGCGTCGGCCGCAGGGCCAACGAGCCCACGATCAACCCCACCGACCAGACGCAGCTGGGCGTCTTCGCGGCCACCCGCGCCGCATCTGGCGCGCCGTTCGACGCGCCACAACGTGTCTCGCCGCCCAGCGCGACGGTGCTCACCCCCGCGAGCGTCGCGATCGACCGGTCGACGGGGCGTAGCGCGATCGTCTACGCGGACAACGCGACGTCCGAGCTCGCGCTGACGCCGCGCTGACCCCTGATCGGACACGCGTCACAGCGAGACGCGCAAGCCGAACTGCAGGTAGGACACCTAACGCGACAGACGGCATGAGCGCGGGCCAGCCGCCCGCGCGTACTCCGAGACCCTCCAGAATCAGCCCAGCGGACAGCGCGAGAACAAGCGCTGCGGACGACAGCAGCAGCCGGCGTCCGTGCTGCGCCTGCCGATCGTCGAACTCCTCGTCACGCGGTCGTCGAAACGGCAACCAGGACGCCCGTGCGCGTCTAGCTCTGCCCTGTCGTTCCGTTCGGCAGGTCCAGCCGCCAGCGCGCGACCCCCAACGATGCACTCGGGGTTCGCCGGGACCGGCTGGGCGGGTACGCGGGCCGCATGCCCGACATCGCAGTCACACTCAACGAGGACGGCGCGGCGTACGTCGCGCTCGTGGTCGGTCGCCCGCCGGAGGTGCGCGACTCGGTGGCGCTCGATGCGCTGGAGGAGGCCGACACGATCCCGGCGCTCGAAAGCCTCGTCCTGGACTTCGACCACTACGGCCGCGTGGCCGGACTGCGCGTCACCGCCGCGGCCGACTCCGTCCTCGCGCCCTCGCTCCTGGAGGCCGCCGGCCCCGGCGAGGCGCTGTCCGATGTCCCCTGATGACCAGGCCGCCGCGGCGGCTCCCTCGCTCGTCGACAGCCTGAAGACCTACATCGACGACATCCCCGAGGACGAGCGCGCCGACGCGCTGCACGGGGTCTTCTACGGCTTCTACACGCGCGTGGCGATCATCGATCGCACCACGTACGAGCTGGCCGCCTGGGCCAAGAACGAGGCCGGCCAGCTTGCCAACGTCCCCGAGTCGCTGAAGGAGGCGCTTCACGACAACGCGCTGTTCGTCGGCCAGGAGCTCTTTGCCAGCCGCGTGCGGGCGATGCGCGCGATGGGCTACGTCTCCCAGCGCCTGGCCGAGCTGCTCGACGGATCGCCACCGGCGCGGCCGTTCACCCTCCAGCGCGCGATCGCCTTCGACCAGAAGCAGGGCCGGATGCGCAGCTACCGGCTCTCCTCCCCTGGCGAGCACCCCGACCTGCCCTACGACGCGGCGGCGTACGACCCCCACGCCGCCTGACGCGCGCACGGTCGCGGGTGGCAGACTGCGGTGGTCACGTCCATGGACTCGACGCACGCTGATTCGCGGGTCACACGGCTCGCGGCCGGTGAGGGCGCGGAGTACGTCCCGCTCGCGAACGTCAACCGGACCGCCCGAGGTGGTCGCGGAGTTCATCTGCGGTGTAGGTGACAGCAAACGGCGATCCGTCGGGTTGCAGTGCCACGCCGCGCTCGAGCGGTCCGGCGTCGACGGGGTCGAAACCGAGCCGATCGATGAGGCGCATGACGGCGGTGACCGCCGCGCGGTCTTGGCCGGCGACCCCGACCGCCACGCGGCCCGCCGTGCCGGTCGGGCGCCGGTGCTCCTCGAGCTCGTGATAGCCGAGCTGGTTGAGGCCCTTCACCACTCGCGCGGACCGGAAGTGATCTTGTACGACCATGCTCGTGCCGGCGGCGGCGGCGGCGAGCTCGGCGTCGTCACCGTCGACGGGAGGCCAGTAGTTCATCGTGTCGATGAGGATCTTGCCGGCGAAGAGGTCGCGCGGAAGCTCGCGGAAGCGGTGCGTCGGCACGGCCAGCACGATGACGTCAGCGTGCCGCACGGCCTCCTCGGTCCTGACGGCGCGGGCGCCCGGGGCGAGGACGTCGACCGTGAGCGCGATGTCATCGGCGAGCCCCGATCCCGCGACCGCGACCTCATACCCGGCCGCGACCGCGGCGCGCGCGATCGTCGTGCCGAGCTTGCCCGCGCCGATGATCGCGAGGCGCTCATCGCCGGCCTCGCGGGTCGCAGCACGGGACGCATCGGGCACCGGGATCGTGGCTTCGGTCATTGTCAGCGCCCGACCCCCGACTCGACGGCGTGCGCGTCGCCACTGTCGTCCGTCGCCAGCAGCTCGCGCACGCGCGGGACGACCTCATGGCCGTAGAGCTCGATCGCGGCCATCCGTTGTGGGTGCGGCACGCCTCCGACGGCGTAGGCCAGATCGAACCGGCTGAGCCCGAGCGTCCCGATGACGTCCGCGATCCGCTTGGCCACGGTCTCCGGCGACCCGACGTACATCGAGCCGTGGTCGACCTCGGCGAGGAACTGCTCGTACGTCGGAGTGCGCCAGCCGCGCTCGCGCGCTGCCCGCTCGAACGTCTGCTTGTAGTAGGGCCACTGGATCGCCTTGGCCTGCTCGTCCGTCGGCGCGACGAACCCCAGCGAGTGCACGCCGACCGCCAATTGCGGCTGGCTGTACTGCTCCAACGCGCGCTTGTAGAGGTCGACGTACGGGGCGAAGCGCTGCGGGTCGCCGCCGATGATCGCCAGCATGAGCGGCAGTCCGAAGCGGGCCGCCCGCATGACCGACTGCGGGCTGCCGCCGACGCCGACCCATGTCGGGATGTGCCCCTCGGGAATCGACGGGCCCAAGACCTGGCCGCTCAGCGGCGTGCGGAACGTGCCCGACCAGGTCACCGGCTGCTCGCGAAGCAGGCGCGTGAACAGGCCGAGCTTCTCCTCGAAGAGCTCCTCGTAGTCGGCGAGATCGAACCCGAACAGCGGGAACGATTCGGTCGCCGAGCCGCGGCCGACGATGAGCTGCGCCCGGCCGTCGGAGAGCGCGTCGAGCGTGGCGAACTCCGTGTACAGGCGCACCGGGTCCTGCGTGCTGAGGACAGTCACGGCGGTGCCGAGACGGATCCGCTCGGTGCGGGCGGCGATCGCCGCGAGGATCACATGATTCGCCGAGTCCATCATGTCGTCGCGGTAGTGCTCGCCGATGTTGAAGGAGTCGATCCCGACCGACTCGGCAAGGACCGCCTCGTCGACCGTGTTGCGAATCACCTGGGCCCCGTCGATCGGCTTCCCCGATTCGTCGTCGGTCACGGGAAGAAAGGTGTCCAGGCCAAATTCGATGTCGTGCTGCATGAGGGCTCAGTGCTCCTTTCCTTCGCGGTTTGCGCCTATCGTGGTAGTATACCATGATGGTGAATTACCTCGAACATGCGGTACTCTGAGTGGGCATGGCCACCGCCCCTACCGGTTCCGAGCGGGTGCCGATGTCGACCCTCTTGGCCGGTCTCGGCCGAGACGCCACCGCCCGCGTTCGCCGCACGCTGCGCCCGCTCGGCATCGGAGCCCAGCAGTTCCTCGTCCTCGAGCAGATCCAGGCGCTCGGCCAGACCAGCCAGGCCGAGCTCGCCGACGCAATCGGCATCGATCGCAGCAACCTCGCCGTGATCGCCGCCGAGCTGTCGGACCGCGATCTCGTCACGCGCTCCCGGGATGAGGGCGACCGTCGACGCTACGTGCTGCGCCTGAGCGCAGCCGGAGACCGGCTACTGCGCCGTGCCGACGATGCCCTCGCCGCGGACGAGGAGGACCTCCTCGCCCCCCTTGACCTCGAGCAACGCGAGCAGCTCTACGGGCTCCTACGACGACTCGCCGACGGCGTCGAGCTCTGCCCGATCGCCGCCCAGCAGTGCTGAGCTCGCCGGCTGGGAGGACGTCGCCTGCACCGACGGATCGGTCCACAGGCCGCGGCGCGTAGGCGGCGACGGCATCCGCGGCCGTTGGGCGCTGCAGGTAGCGCGGCGAGATGTGTAACCATCGTGAGCACAGCTCCCACCCGCACCCGGCGCGCGACGCTCCGTGTCGGCGCCGCTCTGTCCGTGGGCGCGCTCGCCGTCCTCGGCGCCGGCTGCGGCTCCGCCACCTCCCGCGCTCCTGCTCCGCCAACGAAGTCGGCCTTCATCGCACAGGCGCTGCAGATATGCAACGCGACGATCGCGCAAGCCGACCAAGCGCGCGAAAGGCCGGCCATCGTGGAGCTCAGTGATCGTCTCCTGCAGGCCAGCCGCAAGCTGAGCGAGGGCCTGCGGCGCCTGCGCGCGCTCGACTTCCCGCAGGAGGACCGGGGGCTGCTCGCCGACTACCTCGATGCGACACAGGTCGTGCTGCACTCGTCGATCAAGCTGTCCAAGGTCGCCAAGAAGGTCGTCAAGACCGAGAAGCAGGGAGATCTCGACGAGCTGAACATGGGAGTGAAGTTGGTGAGGGCGTCCACCTCACGTCAAACTGCCAGCGCCGAGCGCTACGGAATCGGCGGCTGCGCCGCCCAGATCGTGTGGCCCGGATGATCCGCTTCTCACCGCGGCTGGTCGCCGCCGCGGCACTCACTGCCACCGCCGTCGCAGGCACCGGCTGCGGTGGCGCAGACGACGGCGCCCCGAAGGTCACCACCACGGACGCCGGGACCGTCATCGTGGGCACGACCGATGACGCGGCCGGTCTGAAGGTCGAGATCCAGAACGACAGCCTCTACCTGCAGTTCGCCGGCGATCATGTGCCCGCCGCCACTCGCATCCTCAAGGGCACGATGCTCGGCGGCGCCTGCGACGTCGACGGCGGCGCGGGTGTCCGGGTCAACCGCGGCTTTCCGATCTACTGGCGCAAGGATTCCCGCGACTGGGGAAGCTCGGTGCTGCGCGATCCAAGCGGCACGTCTGGCGAGCCGCCGAACCTCGCACAGCACG
>JAXDFS010000148.1:0-5159 GCA_034665465.1 Solirubrobacteraceae bacterium | reverse complement strand
GCTCGAGCAGGTCCTGCGACAGCGCGACGAGGCTGTCGGCGCCGCCGTGGGGCACGAGCACCGCGAACTCGTCCTCGCCGACGCGCGCGGCGAAGTCGCTGCGCCGCACGCGCGATTCGAGCGCGATCGCGAGGCGGCGCAGCACGTCGTCGCCGCCGCCGCGACCGAGCGCGTCGTTGATCGCCTTCATCCCGTCCACGTCGATCATGATCACGCCACCGTCGGTGCCGTAGCGCTCGACGCGGGCGGCGTGGCGGCGCAACTCGCGCGCGAAGCCCGTGCGGTTGAGCAGGAGCGTCATCTCGTCGTGATCGCTGAGCGTGCGCAGGCGCTCCTCCTCGCGGCGGCGCTCGGTCAGGTCCTGCACCTGCACGAGCAGGTGCTGCGGGGACCCGGCGCGGTCGCGGATGACGGCCATGTGGATCGCCGACCAGATCACGTGGCCGTCGGCGTGCAGCAGGCGCTTCTCGGTGACGTGGGCGGCCGAGGACCCCTCGGCGAGCGCGTGCATGTCGGCCGCGCTGGCCTCGGCGTCGTCGGGATGCAGCAGCGACTCGACCGTCGCGCGGCGCAGGTGCTCCAGGCGCCTGCCGGTGAGCTGGGCCAGCGCGAGGTTGGCCGACCAGAAGCGCCCGTCCAGGCCGGCGATCCCCATCCCGACCGGGGCGTGGTCGAAGGCGACGCGGAAGCGCTCCTCGGCCTCGAGCGACGCCGCCTGGGCCAGGCGCTGCTCGGTGACGTCGCGGATCGTCATGATCGCGCCCCGGGCGCCGCTGGACGCGGCGATCGGATGACCCGCGAGGACGAGCCAGCGCCGATTCCCGCCGAGGTCCCCCGCCAGGTACTCCTCGTCGGCGACGTCCTCTCCGCGCAGCGCGCGCGGCAGCGGCAGGTCGTCGCGCGAGACCGGCTCGCCCGTGGCCGCCAGATGCAGCTCCCCGCGATCGGCGAGGTTCTCGAGCGCGAGCGGGTCGTCCTCGCCGTAGCGCCGGGCGGCGGCGTTGACGATCCGCAGCTCGCCGCGCTCGTCGGATGCGATGACGCCCTCTGCGAGGCTCTCGAGCACGGCCGCGATGAAGCGTCGCTCGGACTCGACCTCGTCGCCCCCGCGATCGCTGCGCGCCACCCGCTCGGATGCGGAGAGGATCTCGCGCCGCGCGAGGCGCCCGAGCTCGTGCAGGATCTCCAGCTGTTCCGCCGACCAGCTGCGCGAGCGCCGGTCGGCGACCGCGAGCGCGCCGATCGCGCGCCCCGACGCGCTGGTCAGCGGCACCGCCGCATACGCGATGACGCCGAGCTCGGTGATCGCCAGGCTGTCGCGCAGAACCGGGTCGGCGCGGGCGTCGGAGACGACGAGCGGCGCGTTGTTGGCCACGGCGTGGCGGGCGAGCGAGTGCGTCAGGGGCCAGCCGCGGCGGGTGGCATAGGGCTCGGGCACGCCGACGTGCGCCGTGAGGAACTCGCGATCGACGTCGATGAGCGAGACCAGCGCGACCGGGGCGTCCATGAGCCGCGCGGCGAGCCGCGCGAGGCCGTCGAAGCTCTCGTCGACCGTCCCGTCGAGCAGGCCCGTCGCCTTCAGCGCCTTGATGCGCGCCGGGTCGTCGTCGACGACGGCGAGCGCAGCCTGCTCGGCCACGCGCATCGGGATGCTGACGCGCACGGTCGTGCCCTCCCCCGGCGCCGATGCGACGTCGAACGTGCCGCCGGCTGCGCCGATGCGCTGGCGCGTCGAGGCCAGCCCGACGTGCCCGGCCGCGAGCGCCTCCTCCGGGCGCGAGGCGACGACCATCCCCTGCCCGTCGTCGGCGACCGTCAGAACGATCGCCGACGAGGTGCGCTCGAGGCGCACCTCCAGGCGGTTGGCGGCCGCGTGCTTGACCGCGTTGTTGATGAGCTCGCGAGCCGCGGCGTACAGCAGCGGGTCGTGCGGGCCGACCGCGTCGGGATCGACGTTCAGCTCGACCTCGAGCTGGGTGCGCCGCGCGGCGCGGTCGAGCTCGACGTCCAGCGCGACGCCCAGGCCGCGATCGGCGAGCGAGGCCGGGTGCAGCCCGAGCACGGTGTCGCGCAGCGCCCGGACGGCGTCGGTGAGCGCCTCGTCGGCGTACTCGAGCGACTGCAGATAGCCCGAGCGCGCCTCGCGGACGTCCTGCTGGGCCGCCAGCAGCGACTGCAGCGTGTCGTCGTGCAGGCGCTCGCCGATGCGCGCGCGCTCGCGCTCCTCCGCATCGAGCGCCTCGTGCAGCAGGGCGGCGCGGTCGGCGCCGAGCTCGCGCAGCTGCAGGGTGCGGCGGTGCACCCCGCGTGCGAGGGCGACGCCGATCGCCCCCACGATGAGCAGCGCCGCGAGCGTCTCCGCGTAAGCGGTGTCGGCTCCGCCCGTGCCGAGCGACGAGGCCGAGACGGCCGCGAAGCCGACCGCGGCGAAGGCCGTCACGAGCGCGATCGCGCGCGCGGAGTTGGCCAGGCCCATCGCGGCCGGGTAGACGATGAGCGCGAAGCGGGCCTCCGAGGCGGCGCCGCCGCTGAAGGCGACGAGCGCCAGCACGAGCGCGACGTCCGCCAGCGAGATCGCGATGTGCGGCCGGTCGCGGTCCGCGCGACGAGCGGCGAGCAGCGCGAGCGCGAAGGCGTAGGCAGCGCCGATCGCGAGCGTGACCAGAAAGCCGGTGCCGTGATCGGCCGGCCCGAGCAGGACGGCGAGCGCGATCAGCAGGAGGCCGCCGATCCGCAGCGCGGCGACGGCCTGTGCCGAGGTGAGTCGTCTCCCCTTGCCGTTCAGCCGCTCCATGGCCTCGGCGTCAGGGTAGAGGGTCGACCGGCCGCCGGCGGGGCGCGGGAGGCATCATCCGATCGGATGAGGGCGATCTCATCTCTTTTTCATGCAGACGAGGTATGGCTTAACGCGCTCCGGGCAGTCACACTTGCAGCGTGAACTCTCCCGGCATCGATCCGGCTGCTGGCGCCCAGGCCCGCCCACGTGCCATCACGGTCGTCCTCGCCGACGACAGCGACGTGTACCGGCGCGGCATGAAGCGCGCGATCGAAGCCGACGAGCGGCTGTCACTGGTCGCGGAGGTCACAGATGGTGCCGCGGCGCTCGCGGCGATCCGCCAGTACCAGCCCGACGTCGCGCTGCTGGACTTCCAGATGCCAGCGCTCGACGGCGTCGAGGTCTGCTGCCGGGTGCACGCCGACCCGCCGGGCCATCGCACCCGCTTCGTCCTCGTCAGCGCGTTCCTCAGCGACGAGGTGATCGCCCGCGCCAGCGCGTGCGGCATGGATCACCAGCTCGAGAAGACCACGCCGCGCCGCCAGATCTGCGACCTGCTCGCGTCCGCCCCGGACGACGAGCCGGGTGCGCCGGCGCACGGCGCAGACGCTTCCTGACGCGCCCGCTTCGCTCCTTGGATAGGAGCATCGCGTACCGTTGGCTGCGGTGAAGGCTGCACGCGTGTCGGTGTACCTGGGCGAGGACCACCCGATCTACCTCGAGGGTCTCGTGCGCGCGTTTCGCGCCCGCGCGGAGTTCGAGGTCGTGGGCTCCTCCGGTGACGGCCGCCAGGCGCTCGACGAGATCCGCAGCCTCGCGCCCGACGTCGCGATCCTCGACGAGAACATGCCCGGCCTGCGCGGCAACGACGTGCTGGCTGCGATCAAGCGCGACGGGATGCCCACGCGCGTGGTGATGCTGTCGGCCTCCGTCGACAGCGCGGTCGTGTTCCGCGCGGTGGCCAACGGCGTCAGCGCATATCTCACCAAGGACTCCGACCGCGCCACGATCTGCGACGCCGTCGCCGCGGTGGCGCGCGGCCAGACGGTGCTCGCGCCGCAGGTGCAGGCGGGGCTCGCCGGCGAGGTGCGCCTGCGCGAGCACGAGACGCGGCCGGCGCTGTCGCCGCGCGAGCACGAGATCCTCGAGCAGACGGCGAGCGGCCTGAGCGCGCCCGACATCGCCCGGGAGCTGCAGATCAGCACCGCGACCGTGAAGACCCATCTGCGCAACATCTACGAGAAGCTCGGCGTCTCCGAGCGCGCCGCGGCGGTCGCGGAGGCGATGCGGCGCGGGCTGCTGGAATAGCCGCGGACCGCGCGCGGCTCCTCCGATCGGATGAGGGCACTCGCACGGTCGGTGGAGGCGAGGCCCGTCCGGAAGATGATGTGATCGGGTGATTGTGGGCGGGGCGGGCAGCACCGAAGATGTCCGAGGACATCGAAGTCCGGTAGACGCTTCACCGCAGATGCCAGGGGTGGCAATGCAGGGGCAGCACGCGGCGCTGGCTACGGGCACGGATGCCCGGGCCAGCGCGGCGGTCGTCGCCGCGCGTGATGTGATGTGGCCATCGCGCAGGAACGCTTCACGTGGCAGGACGGCGAGCGCACGATCGATTTCGGGCGCGGCGCGCTCGCGGACGCCTCGTCGTCGCTCGGCGAAGGCTTCACGCTGTTGACGACGGCACGGGCGCGCTCGATCGCCCCCGCCCTCGTGCAGCTGGCCGGCGACGTGCACGAGGTGCCCGCCGGTCGCGTGGACGAGCTCGCCGGCGAGCTGCTCGGCGCCGTCCGGCCTGGTGCGCTGATCGTCGCCCTGGGTGGTGGGCGCGTCATCGACACCGCGAAGGCCCTGGCGGCCGCCCGGCCGCTCGGCGAGCGCCCGCGCGTCGCCGCCGTGCCGACGACGCTCAGCGCGGCCGAGATGACCGCCGTGCACCGCCGTGCCGCAGGTGCCGATGGCTCGCTTGCGGGCGTGCGCCCCGCGATCGTCATCAACGACCCGGCGCTGAGCGCCTCCCAGCCTGCGGCCGCGCTGGCGGCGAGCGCCGCAAATGCGCTCGGTCATGCCGCGGAGGGGCCGGCCACGATCCGGGCGAGCCCGGTCCCCGCTCTCGCCGGCCGCGAGGCGGCACGGTTGATCGGCGTCGCCTACGCCGGCGGTGGCGATCCCGACCGCGACACGCTCGCGCTCGCCGCGCTGCTGTCGGGCTACGCGATCGACGGCTGCGGCTACGGCCTGCACCACGTCCTCTCGCAGACGCTCGCGCGCTTCGCGGGCGTCGGGCACGGCCAGGCCAACGCCGCGATGCTGCCCCACACCCTGCTCGCGCTCGAGCGCCGGGGCGCCCGCGGCGCCGGCGAGCTCGTCGCCCTCGCGGCCG
>JAXDFS010000147.1:0-15824 GCA_034665465.1 Solirubrobacteraceae bacterium | reverse complement strand
GCGCAGGATGGTGCCTCGACTCCGCTCGAGACCGTTGCGCACCGTGCGGGAGTGGGGATCGGCACCCTCTACCGACACTTCCCGACCCGCCAGAACCTGCTCGAGGCGGTCTACATCGACGAGGTCGAGGCGATCTGCCGCTCGGTCGAGGACTACGCCGAGCTGCCGCCCTGGGAGGCGCTGTCAGGCTGGCTGCACCGCTTCGTCGGCTTCGCAGCCACCAAGCGCGCGCTCGCCGAGCAGCTGTTCGCCTACGTCGACCACGACTCGGAGATGTTCCGCGCCTGCGGCACGGCGATCACGACGGCCGGCGAGGCGCTGCTGCGGCGCGCGCAGGAGGCGGGCGTGGTCCGGCCCGACACGAACTTCACCGACGTCGGGCGCATGGTCGCGGGCATCTCCGTGATCCGCCCCAGCGATCCCGAGCAGATCGAGCGCATCCTCGAGCTCGCGCTCGACGGCCTGCGCCCGCGCGCGGCCGGCTGACCGACCGCCGTCAGCAGGCGACGCGCGCCCGCACCCACCCCGCCCGCCCGGCATCGGTGCGCACCCGCAGCCAGCCGGGCCGGGCGCCGAGGACCGCGAGCGGCTGATGGGACGTGACGGTGCCCAGGACGGCCCCTCCGGGCGCGTCGCTGAGCGCCGCCCGGCGCCGGCACGGGTGCACGGTCGCCGTGCCGGCCGGGGCCACCGGCGCGGCCCGGACCGAGCCCGTGGCGTCCGGGTGCCGGCAGACGATCGCGACCGTCACGGTCTCGCCCGCGCCGGGGCCCTGGCGCGCGAACACGACGCGCGCGCTGGAGCTCGTGCCGACGATCGTCGAGGACGCGAAGCCGTGCGAGCGCGCGTCGTGGGACTCCGGGACGAGCCCGGCGACGCGCGTGCCCGCCGGGCAGGTCATCGACACGGCGGCAACGGGGCCCGTCCGCGGGAGCCGGACCTGCCGCGTGACGAGGGCCACGTGCGCGGGGATCGGCTGCCCGGCGCTGATCCCTCCACCCGGGAGGGCGACGCCGCTCACTGCGATCGGCGCGCGATCGCCGGCCTCGAAGACCCGCGTGCGCAGCTCGTACGCACCTCCGGCCGCAACGACCGCGAGCGTCGCGACCGCGCCCGCCTTCAGCCCCGCGGGCTTGGACGCGCCGACGAGCAGGCCGGTGAGCTTGCCGGCGGCCAGCGCACCGCCGAGCAACAGCGGCAGCGGCGCGAGGATGCGCAGCGCGCGGCGGTCGTCCTTCAGCGCGCTGCGAAACGCGCGGCAGCCCGAGCAGCCGGCGACGTGACGCAGCGCGGCTGCCGGCGCGCGGCGGCGGGCGTCGTGGGCACGCAGCAGGTCGGCGCGCACGTCCTCGCAGTCGGCCCCGCGGGCGGCGGCGGCGCGGGTAAGCGTCTCGCGGGCGCGCAGCACGAGGCTGCGGCTCGCGCCCGCCGAGACGCCGAGCTCGGCGGCGACCTGCTCGTGCGTCAGGCCGTCGATCTCGCGGCGCAGGAGCGCGTGGCGCTGGCTCTCCGGCAGCCCCGCGAGGTCGGCGAGCGTGGTGGTGAGTCGATCGCGGCGCTCGAACAGCGTGTGGCTGCTGTCGCGGCTGGACGGCTCGTCGCCGGGGTGCAGCAGGTGCAGCGCGACCGAGTCGGTGCGCACCCGCGAGATCTCGTCCAGGCAGCAGTTGCGCACGAGGCGAAACAGGTAGGGCCGGACCTCGATGTGGCGGTCGTCGCGCAGCAGCGCGCGGTGCGCGCGCAGCAGCGACTCCTGGATCACGTCGTCGACGACCGCCGGATCGCTGCGCAGGATGCGACGGGCGAAGCGGCGCAGGACCGCCTCGTGGCGCGAGCAGATCTCGGCGAAGGCGCCGGGGTCGCCCGCGCGCAGGGCTGCGAGCAGCTCGGTGTCCGTCATGCGGACGGCCGGGCGCCGTCGCGGGCCGGCCTGGACTGGCTCGATGCTCACGCCTTCCTCCCGCAGAGAGTGCGCTGGCGCAGCCAGCCGCGGGTGCCGAAGCTCGTCGTCACGCGCCACCACGGCGCGTGGCCGGCGCCCTGCAGGACGTGCAGCAGGTCGTAGTGGTGGACGATGCCGGTCACCGCGCCGCCGGGCGTCTCGACGAGCAGGACGTGCGGCGCGCAGACGCGCGCCGTCCTCGGCGCGGCCTGGGCGGCGGCGGGCAGGGCTGCGGCGAGGACAGCCGCCACGACTCCTGCCCGGAACAGTCCGGGCAGGAGCACGCGTGGGCGTCGTCGGGGTTCGGGGGGCATGAGCGTGACTCGGGCGGGCGTCAGTAGGACGAGGGCGTCGTCGGCTTGACGGGGGTCGCCTTGGGCTTGGTGGCGTGGGTCCTGTGGACCGTCGCCTTCGGCTTGGCCCGGTGCGTCCGCGCCTTCTTCGCCTTGGCGACGCGGGCCTTGAACGCCCGGACCTTCGCGCGCCATCCGCGGACCGTGCTCGTGTAGGTCTCGTGCGTCAGCTGGACGCGCGCCGACGCCGACGGGAGCTCCTCGCGGGAGACGAGGCGATCCTGGAAGTCGATCGGGCGGCCGCCGCCGCCCGGGTGGGCGACCTTCGTCTCGCGCAGGAGCGGCTGCAGCGTGCCGTCCTGCAGGACGACCTCGTCGATCTCGCCGGGACGCGAGCGCCGCGGGTCCTGCTGGTAGACGGTGCCGGTGAAGCCCGCGATCGTCTGCGCCGGCCGGTTCGCGAGCGGGAGAAACCAGCCGTTGGCGATCGCCTCCTGGTTGCCGGGCGCCCCGTAGCCGGGAAACGGCGGCAGCTGGTGCCCGCGCGCCGTCTGCACGTTGGGGATCAGGATCGTGCCGTCCTGGCCGCGGCGCCTGGTGGCGCCGGTGTAGATCGTCCAGCCCTCGGGCCCGCCGAGCTGCTGGTCGATGAGATGGCCGGCACGATCGGTGGCGGTTGCCATCCAGCGGTCGGTCGTCGCCCAGTACTCGATGTGGCGGTAGTACTTCCAGTGGGGGTCGTTGACGTTCGTCGAGGTGAAGATGCCGTGCTCGGTCTGCCCGGCCGGGACGCCGGTCTCGACGACGTGCGCGGACGGTGGCTGGGCGCCGGCCGCGAGCGCCGCGGGGGCGGCGATCGCGAGGGCGGCTGCACCGGCGAGCGCTCCGCGCCGGAAGGTCGTGTGCATGCTGGTCATGGTGGTTGAACCGATCATGCCGTGCCGATGTGCCGGACTTTGTGCGGGAGCGTGGGTTGGCAGCCGTTCTCCGTCAAAGCGCGCGCATCACCGCTGCATCCTTGGATCGTGGGTCGGGTCGGCGTACATGACAGGACAGCCGCGATCGATGGCCGCCGGGCGCAGTTCGTAGTGCCAGGGCTCGTTGCCGTAGATCTGGCACAGCCCGTACGTGGCGCCGTGCTCGGACAGCCACGCCACGGCCTTGGCCGGCCCGATGTCGACCGCGTCCCCCGAGACGTGCGCAGACGTGTTCGGGGTGGCCACCCACCGGGCAGCCTCCTCGGCTGAGCCGTACTTCGAGACCGCCTCGCGGCGTAACTCTTCCTGGTACTCCGGGGAACGCCAGCCACTGTCGACGACGAACTGGACCCCAGCGTCCGCGGCAACGGTTGCCGCTTGGCGCAGGGCATGGAGAAACGCTGGATCGAGGTTGGCCACACCCGGAATCTCGTCGTCGAAGACCGTCGTGCCGTCGGTGACTGCACCATCAACCTCGCCAAGCGCACCACGATGCTCACCGCGAAGGACGTCGATGGGCGATGCGGCCGTCGAGGACGATAACGCGGGCACCTTGTGGCCGAGGGCTACGGCGATCACCGCGATGACGACCAGCAGGCCGGCGAAACGGATCCTGCCAATCCAGATCGGACGGGTGGTTGTTCGTGCTGGGTCGCTGTAGATCACGCCGCCATTGAACGCAGCGTGGTGTTGCCGGCACATATGCGGTTTTCGATATGCCGGCGATATGCGCCGGCTCGTAGCATCCGAGCGTGCGCGTGCTGATCGTCGAGGACGAGCCCTATATGGCGGAAGCCATCCGCGATGGCCTTCGCCTGGAAGCGATCGCGGCAGACATCGCCGGAGACGGCGACACCGCTCTGGAGCTGCTGAGCGTCAACGCCTACGACATCGCCGTCCTCGACCGAGACATCCCCGGGCCCTCCGGTGACGAGATCGCCAAACGCATCGTCGCCTCCGGCAGCGGCATGCCTGTCCTCATGCTCACCGCTGCCGACCGTCTCGACGACAAGGCCACCGGGTTCGGGCTCGGCGCCGACGACTACCTCACCAAGCCCTTCGAGCTCAAGGAGCTCGTGCTCCGCCTCAGAGCGCTCGACCGCAGGCGCGCCCACCACAGGCCGCCGGTGCGGACGATCGCAGGTCTGCGCCTGGATCCGTTTCGCCGCGAGGTCCACCGCGACGGCCGCTACGTCGCGCTGACCCGCAAGCAGTTCGCCGTGCTCGAAGAGCTCGTCGCTGCCGAGGGCGGTGTCGTCAGCGCCGAAGAGCTGCTGAAACGGGCGTGGGATGAGAACGCAGACCCGTTCACCAACGCCGTGCGCATCACGGTCTCGGGACTGCGCAAACGGCTCGGCGAGCCCGCGATCATCGCCACCGTGGCCGGCGTCGGATATCGCATCGACACCCAACCGGACGGCGGCCGTGAGGGAGGAGACCGTGGATAGAGCGCCTGGGTTGAGCGTTCGTCTCAGACTCACCCTCAGTTACGCCGGCTTCCTCATGCTTGCCGGCGCCCTGCTGCTCGCCGTCGTGTGGGTGTTCCTGCTGCGTTATGTACCCGACCACCAGATCGGCGGAGGACCCGGCGGCTTCACCCCCTCCAGTCCCACCCGCTCCGATCTTCTGGACGCCTTCGCTCCGAAGGCGGCCATCATGCTGGGGTTCCTGCTGGTGTTCAGTCTCCTGGGCGGGTGGCTTCTCGCCGGCGGAATGCTCGCCCCTCTGACTCGCATCACGGACGCGACGCGCGTGGCCGCGACCGGATCGCTCTCGCACCGAATCCGGTTGGAAGGCCGCAACGACGAGTTCCGCGAACTCGCCGACGCCTTCGACGCCATGCTCGCGCGCCTCGAGGCACATGTCGCCGAACAGCAGAGATTTGCCGCCAATGCATCCCACGAACTGCGCACCCCGCTGGCGGTCACCCAGACGCTTCTCGACGTGGCCCGCCACGATCCGAACCGCAACGACGGCGAACTCATCGACCGCCTCCACGCCGTCAACACCCGAGCGATCAACCTCACCGAAGCGTTGCTCCTGCTCAGCCGCGCCGACCAGCGGTCCTTCGCGCGAGAGCAGGTCGATCTGTCCCTCATGGCGGAAGAAGCCACTGAAACGCTCCTCCCCCTCGCAGAGGAACGCGGCATCACCATCGAGACCTCCGGCGACGCGACCACCAGCATCGGCTCACCCGCCCTCCTGCTTCAGATGGCCACCAACATCGTGCACAACGCGATCGTCCACAACCTGGCAGAACAGGGCACCGTGTGGGTCACGACCATTGCCCACCCCGAGGGCGCGGTGCTCACCGTCGAGAACACCGGCGAGAAGCTCACCCCACAGTTGATATCCACACTTGCCGAGCCGTTTCAGCGCGGCGCCCAACGCATACGCACCGACCACGCAGGTGTCGGCCTCGGCTTGGCCATCGTCAAGAGCATCACCCGAGCACACGACGGAACCCTCACCCTCGCCCCCCGGGCCGCCGGAGGGCTCTGCGTCACGGTGCGACTACCCGCCGCGCCACCGGGCGGAGCGCCCTGAGAATCGCAACGCCCTTGATCATCGCGCGGCTGCCCTGTGGAGCGGCGGTCCGCGCCGACCGTCCCGGGCCTCTGCGTCACGGCCAGGACCCGGAACCCCTATCACGGTGTTCAGAAAGCGCGCCCGAGAGGATTCGAACCTCTGACCTTCGGTTCCGTAGACCGACGCTCTATCCAGCTGAGCTACGGGCGCTTGGGGTCGTGCAGTGTAAGCGGAGAGGGCGGGATTCGAACCCGCGATGGGGGTTGAGCCCCATACTCGCTTAGCAGGCGAGTGCCTTCAGCCACTCGGCCACCTCTCCCGTGCAGGGACGTCGAAGTGTAGAGGCCTCGAAGCCCCCGACGGCACGACCCTCCACGCAACTCCACCGTGCTGCAGCCGAGCACGTCCTGCGACATCGCCCGGACGCTGAAGGCCAGCGGGCCTGTCCGTGAATCGCGCGCCTGTCGCGACCGGCGGGCCGACGCCCGGCCACGCCGGTTAGATTCAAGGCGCAGGCAGAGATGCCGCCCGGAGGGGTGGCAGAGCGGTCGAATGCACCGGTCTTGAAAACCGGAGTCCGGTCACACCGGACCGCGGGTTCGAATCCCGCCCCCTCCGCTGCCTGGCCCGGCGCTCGCGCCGCCGCGGCTCAGGTGTTCTGCTGGTACGTGTGGACGACCCGGCGCGAGCCCTTCCTGCACGTCACGCGCGCATCGATCTCCGTCGCGATGCTGTTGCGCTTCTCGGTGCACCTGTAGCCGAGGACCGTGGTCGTACACCTGCCCTTCACGCCGTGCCTGAGCCGGCACTTGTAGTAGGCCACGGCCACCTTGCCGCCGCCGGCGCAGCTCGTCCCGGTCACCGACAGCGACGTGAAGTACCCCAGCCCCGGATACGTCGGGGCCTTGCACCGCTTGCTGGCGTGAGCCGCCGGCGCCGCGACGGCGGCGGTCGCCGCGAGGCACGCGATCGCCGCGACGATCGCGCCCCGCGCCCTCACCACGACGCCATCAGCCCCTTGATCCTGCTGCCCAGGAACGGGCCGAGCGTGGTGCCGAAGGCGCGGGTGATGTGGTCGAAGTCGTCGAAGAAGACCAGCGCCCCCCCGACGACGGGATAGCAGCGGCGGCTGTCGCAGAAGAAGTGGGTCATGTCGACGATCTGAACCCGCCGCGAGTGCACTTGTTTCGCGGCCACCACATCGGGATCTCGGTGCAGCGCCCGCCTGACCGGCACCGCGCAGGCGCGGCCGGCATCCCGCCGCTTCGCGATGGCGCGGTCGATGCAGGGCAGCGTGCCCGGGTCGATGAACGGCACGTCTCGGATCACGATGATGTGCTCGACCGTCGCGGGCAGCGCCGCCCATCCGGCGGTGATCCCGGCGACCCAGGCCTGCATGTTGCTCTGGCCCGGCTTGCGGATGACATGGCCGGGATGATCTGAGATCAGCATCGTGCTCACCTCCGGATGAGCGCGAAACCAGTCCAGGACGCCCTGATTCCAGTCGATGCACTCCGTGCGCTTGGGCTCCGGCGCGACCGAGACGCCCTGCGTGAACGGGCAGCTGCCGTGGGTCACCGACAGCGCCGACCACCCGAGGCGATGCGCTGCGACTCCGAGGGCCGCGCGCCAGTGCGCAGCGTGGCTGTCGCCGACGAGCGCCACCGTGCGATTGGGCTTGGCGGCCGAGCCGCCGATCGCACACACGCTGATCGGCGCCTGGACCGGCCGGCAGGGGGAGTTGGGCTCGATCAGCGCATCGCTGGGGGTCGGGACCACCATCCGCTCGAGCTTCGGGTTGCGACACGGATGCACGGGATTGCGAGACGCCGCACCGAAGCAGGCCGGATGCGACACCGCCGTCGACACCGTCGGCGCGACGGCGCAGAACGCCAGGGCGATCGCCACACCGGCCATGACGCCGCGACGTCTGCCGGTGGCGGACGGCGCACGAGCTCCGGCGCGGATGGATGTCTTCGAGCGCAATGTCACGGTCCGGTCCTCGAACGGCTCGGAAGCATACGTGAGCCTCCGCGGCCCCTCCGCGCCCCGCGGGCCTGCCGGCGGGCCATCGGACATTCGGCCAGAACGCTCAAGACGCGGCCGATTACTGCCGAGGCGATTCGTGGCCTGGGGGCAGGCCAACGGACTATCCCCCTCCTAGAAGGAGCGCCATCCAATGAAGCGATTTCTCGCTGCTGCCGCGTCCGCTGCCCTGCTCCTCGCCATCGGCTCCTCGTCTGCCATGGCGAGTCCCGTACCGGTCTTCACCGCCCTGCCGTCGCTGAACCACACCGTCTCGTTCGACGCCTCCGCGTCCGTGTGCCACATCGGCTTCTGCGGCTACAACTACAAGTACTACGGCCCGACGACCAACCGCCTCGGCGTCCAGATGGGCAACGTGCCGAAGATCACCTACACCTTCCCGGCGCTCGGCTTCTACACCGTCGTGCTGACCGTCAGCGAGAAGTGCTCGCCCGCCGGCTACCGCTGGTGCCCGGCGTCGATCTCGCAGGTCGTCACCGTCCTGTAGCGCAGCAGCGCGGGCGCGCCCTGTGTGACCTGCGCCACACTCTCACCGCCCATCGCGGGTATCCCACGTGTCCGGGCCGCTCATCCGAGTGGTCCGCGACACACAGGAGCTGCGACGTGACGAATCCAGAGATCCCCGAACGCACCAGCGGGGGGCTGGCCGGCAAGCTCGCCGGCCGCTTCAAGCAGGCCGCCGGCTCGGTCCTCGGCGACCAGGACCTCGCCCGCGAGGGCCGCCTCCAGCAGGCCCAGGTCGAGGCCGAGGCCGACGCGCAGGCCGCCGCCGAGCGCGCCCGCCAGACCGAGGCCGCGGCCGATGTCGAGGCCGCCCGCACCGAGAACGAGATCGAGCGCCAGCGCCTCGAGAACGAGGTCGCCGCGCGCGAGCGCGAGGAGGCGATCGAGCGCGATCGCCAGCGCGCCGAGCAGCAGGCAGAGGCCGAGGCCGCTCAGCGCGAGGCCGCCGCCGACGCCAGGTGGCGCGCCGAGGAGTCCGCGGCCGACGCCGCCGAGCGCAGGGCCGAGCAGGAGCGCGCCGCCGCCGCCCAGGAGGCCGCGATCCTCGCGCAGGAGGCCCGCCGCGCCGAGGCGACGGCCGACGCCATCGACCCCGAGGAGCGTTAGATGAGCATCCGAGCCATTCCCCGCACCGCCGTCGGCAGCTCGATCAAAGTCGTGCGGCTGCCGCTGGACATCGCCGTGTCGATGCTGCCCGGCAACGGCTCCGGCGCGAGCGCGAGCGCCGCGCTGGCGCTCGATCGCATGGAGGCGCAGATCCGCGATCTCGCCGGCCTCGCGCTCGGCGACGAGGTGCTGCGCGAGGACGCCGCGCTGCGGCGCGTGGCAGCCGACGAGCGCGAGCGCGCCATCAACCTGCGCGCCGCCGCCGCGCGGCGGGCGCAGGAGGCCGACGAGCGCCTCGACGAGACCGCCGAGCAGGCGCAGGAGGCCCGCGAGGAGGCCGCCGAGCGCGCCAGGCGCCAGCGCGCCGAGGCCGCGGCACTGCGCCGCAAGCGCACACAGGAGGCCGCGCAGGCCGAGCGCAGGCGCAAGGCGTCCAACGCCGAGGCGACTGCCGAGAGCGAAGCCGTCATCGACGAGCAGGCCACCGAGGCGCGTCTCGAGCAACTCGAGCGCGAGGCGGCGGCGCTCGAGGAGAAGGCCGCGGCGCTGACGGCGCAGGACGAGGCCCGGCGCCTACAGGACGAGGCGACGAGCAAGAAGGCAGCGCGCAAGACGTGAGCGACATGGCCGGCGGCGCCCGCAACGGGCGCCGCCGCGACGCCGCGACGCCGATCAGACCAGCCCGCACCGGCCCGTAGCATGTCGCCCGTGACCTCCGCTACCCCGCAGCCGCCCGCCCAGCAGGGCGGGACCGTGCTGTGCCCGCGCTGCTCGTCGGGCTTTGAGTGCGGCGCCCAGACCGGCAGCTGCTGGTGCAACGACGTCATGCTCGACGACCAGATCCGCGGCGATCTCGCCATGTTCTACAAGGGCTGTCTGTGCCGCGCGTGCCTGCAGTCGATCGAGGACGACCGCCCGGCCAAGCCGAGCGTGATCGCGTTCCTCAGGAAGAACCTCAAGCGCTCGCGCTGAGCGCGCCGCCGTGATCCGCCGCGACGACATCGAGCTGCACGGCCATCGCTGCAGCTACCGCACCGGCGGTCGCGGGCCCGTGCTCGTCCTGTTGCACGGGATCACCAACTCGTCGGCGAGCTGGGTGCCGGTCCTCGACCGGCTCGCCCAGCACTTCACGGTCATCGCGCCCGATCTGCTCGGGCACGGCGACTCCGCCAAGCCGCGCGGCGACTACTCGCTGGGCGCCAGCGCCTCGCTGCTGCGCGACCTGCTGCTCGCGCTCGGCCACGAGCACGCGACGATCGTCGGCCACTCGCTCGGCGGTGGCATCGCGATGCAGTTCTCCTACCAGTTCCCCGAGCGCGTCGAGCGCCTCGTCCTGGTCTCCAGCGGCGGCCTGGGGCGCCAGGTCACGCCCGTGCTGCGGGCGGCCGCGCTGCCCGGTGCCGAGCTCGTCCTGCCCCTGCTGGCCTCCGAGCCGCTCGTCAACGCCGGCACGAAGATCGGCGGCTGGATCGGGTCGCTGGGCCTGCGCCTGGGCGCCGACATCACCGCGATGGCGCAGGGCTTCGCATCGCTGCACGACAACGACGCGCGCCGCGCCTTCGTCCACACGACGCGCTCGGTCATCGACATCGGCGGCCAGCGCGTCAACGCGACCGACAAGCTCTATCTCGCGCAGGCCGTCCCGACGCTCATCGTCTGGGGCGATCGCGACCCGATCATCCCCGCGCGCCACGGCATCCGCGCGCACGAGGCGATGCCGGGCAGCCGGCTGCGGGTCTTCGAGGGCGCGGGCCACTTCCCCCACCACGACGACCCGGTGGGCTTTGCGACCGTCATCACCGAGTTCGTCCAGAGCACCGACGCCGCGCAGCCCGACGAGGACCGCCTGCGGCGGCTGGTCCTCGAGCACGCCTCCGACTGACTAACTAGCGGACGGGTCCACTAGACGTCGGTGCCGCGCAGCGCCAGCCAGTCGGCGACGTCCTGCGGGACGCGGCGCCCGAACTCCGCACGGGCGGCGAGCCGGAGGATCTCGGCGGCGTCGTCGTCGACCTGGTCGCGCCGGAAGGCGAGGTAGGTCGCGACGCCGGCGGCCATGATGAGCGCAGGGATGCGCACGTCGCCCATGAGGCCGTAGGCGGCCTCGAAGAACTCGCGCGTGCGCCCCTCGCCGAGCGCGGTGACCGGCTCGTCGCGGTCCTCGTAGATCCGCAGGAACTCGGCGATCTCGGCGTCGGCGCCCTCGGGATCGCAGATGTCGACTGCGCGGCGGACGACCTCGAAGACCGAGGGCGTGGTCTGGTGCGTTCCTTGTCGCATCCGACCTGGATACCCGTCCGGCAGGCGCTCACTCACTCACTCGCCGAGCGTCACGGCGTGCCCCGTGGCCTCGGGCTCGGCGAAGCGCACCAGCGCCTCGCCCTCCTGCTCCAGGCTCTTGGCGGCACCTTTGGCGAGCCGCGAGAACGGCGCCAGGTGCACGGTCGCGACCTTGCGCCTGACTCCGATCGTCCACGTGCCCGCCACGACGCCGTCGACGAGGAACGTCGCGCGCACGCGCAGGTTCTTGGTCGTGACCAGTGGGCGGTGCTCGTCGGCGATCAGCCGCGTGCGGTCGTCGTGGGCGAGCACGAGGTTGTCGAACTCCGGCAGGAACCTCGGCGGCGCCTTCACGCCGGGGTCCGGGCGCGGCGCGCCGGGCAGGTCGAAGAGCTCGCGCCCGCGCTCGTCGGCGAACACGTCGAGCTCGTCGCGCATGCCATGCAGCACCGCCTTGAGCCCCTTGACGCCCGACCACGCCTGCGCATCGGCCGCGCTCGCCGGGCCGAACGCCGCGAGATAGCGCGACACGAGCGCCGCCGGCGCCGGCTCGGCGTCCAGCTCGCCGAGCCACTCCGCGGCGAGGGCGAAGTCCGAGACGCGCGCAAAGCCCCAGCGGCCCTCCTCGCCGGGGACCATGACGAGCGGCAGCAGCGTGCGCACCGCGTAGCCCAGCGCGCGGTCGTTGACGCCGGGGAAGCGCTCCTGCAGCGCCGCGCGGATCTCGTCGAACGGCTGGGGCCGGCCCGCGAGCAGCTTCCGCGCGGCGGGCAGCACGGCGTCGAGATCCAGGCCCTCCGAGCGCGCGCCGAGCACCCGCAGCGCGACCGCCCGCGGCGGCTGCGTCGACATCCGCAGCCGCCGGTAGTCGGCCGCGGTCATGAGGTGCAGGGTCGAGCGCATGAGCGTCGCGCGGACGAGCTCGCGCGCGGCCAGCGCCGCCCGCAGCTCCTCGGCCTCGAAGCTCTCCAGCCGGGTCCACAGCCCGATGAACGGGTGCTTGGGCTCCTGCGCCTGCATCCCAGCGAGGCGCCCGACAGCCTCCACCGCCCCGACGGGCTCGCGCTCGAGCAGCATCTGGCGCGCGAGCGTCGCGCGGTTGAGCTGGCGGGCTGTGAGCGTCTGCGTCATCTGGCCGGCCGGCGACCCATCGCTGGTCAGCGCAGCTCCGCCGCCAGCAGGTCCATCAGCAGGCCGTCGTGCCATTCGCCGTCCGGGCCGCGCTCGTACTCGCGCAGGACGCCGACCGTGCGAAAGCCGACCGCTTCGTAGGCACGGATCGCGCGGCTGTTCTCGCGGGCGGGGTCGATCGTGAGGCGGTGGTGGCCGCGCTCGTCGATCAGCCAGCGCCCGGCGAGGCGCAGCGCGATCGGGCCGAGCCCGGCGCCGTGATGCTCGGGGGCCAGGAAGATGTCCATCCCGGCATGGCGGTAGTCATGCTCGAGCTCCTCGTGAAAGCCCAGCCAGCCGGCCAGCGCGCCGTCGACCTCGATGGCGAAGGCGACCTCCTCGCGCGCGTCCTCCCGGAAGCCCTCCGGCTCGCGGCTGCCGCCCTCCTGCGAGCCCCACCACTCGCGCACACCCGGACCGTTGGTGATCGCCGCCAGCGCATCGGCGTCGGTCTCCTGCAGCGGCCTGAGCGTCACCCGGCCGTCGCGCAGCACCGGCAGCATTCAGCCCTCCTGCGCACTCGCCTGCGGGACGTCGGACATCCGCTTGAGCGCCCGGACGGACTCGCGGTCCACGGCCTCCTTCATCGCGATCCCGAAGACCGCGACGAGCGACTCGAGCGCCAGGGGATGCATCCGCTCAAGCGCAGCCTGCACGTCGGGCCAGCCCTCGGCCGGGCGCCCGGCCTGCTCGAAGGGCGTCCACTTGGTCTCCAGGAAGACGTCGACGTAGATCTCCGCGATTCGGTCGGCCTGCTCGCGCACGCGCGCCAGGATCTCCAGCGAGCGCTCGAGCGGGATGCCCAGCGCGAGCAGCTCGCGCCCGGCCCGGGCCAGCCGCGGGCTGGGCAGCTCGAAGCGCCCGTCGGGGAGCTGGCGCACGAGCCCCAGCGACAGCGACTTCAGCAGCAGCGACGGGTCCGCCGTGCCCCACTCCTGGATGAGCTCGGCAACGCCCATCGTCACCGGCTCCTCGCCGCCGAAGGGCTGGGCCAGCGCGTGCTTGAAGCGCAGCACCTCGCTGCTGGAGCCGCCCGCGTTCTCGAGCAGGCGCCGGATGAGGTCGAGGTTGAATCCCTCCCCCTGCAGCTCCTGGATGAGCTCCAGGCGAGCGACGTGGTCTGGGCCGTAGTAGCCGGTGCGCCCGCGGACCTCGGGCGCCGGCAACAGCCCGCGCGACTGATGCGCGCGGATGTTGCGCACAGTCATCCCGATGCGCTGCGCGAGCGCGTCGATCGTCAGCTTGTCGTCATCATCCGGTGTCACGGTCCTGACGTGACCATACGCGTCGCTGCGGCCCATGTCTCATTTGACAGGCCTCCGCGGGCGGAGTCTGATTAGCCTCAGGTGTCTCCCGTGGTCCCGCATTTCCAGATCGCCGACGAGCGCGAGGACGGCGACATCGACGTCGTCAGCGTGAGCGGCGAGATCCACGTGTCGACGGCGCCGCGCTTTCGCGAGTGCCTCGACGCCGTCATCGACGCCGGCAACGCCTGGCTCGTGCTCGACCTCTCGGCCGTCGAGTTCATCGACTCCACCGGCCTCAGCGTGCTGCTCAACGGGCTGCGCATCGTCAACCAGCGCCAGGGGCACATGGCGCTCGTGTGCACCAATCCGACCGTGCTGCGGCTCTTTCAGATCACCAGCCTGGACACCACGTTCATGATCTTCCCCGACCGCGCCGCGGCGGTCGCCCACGTCCGTCAGGAGACGGCGGGCAGCTCCGGCGGGGCGCCGTAGGGCGCGAGCACCGCCGGCAGCGCCACCGATCCGTCGTCGCGCTGGCCGTTCTCCAGCAGCGCGATCAGCGTCCGCCCGACGGCGACCGCGGTGCCGTTGAGCGTGTGCAGGATCTCCGGCCTGGAGCCGTCGCGCCGCATCCGGATCTCCAGGCGCCGAGCCTGGAAGTCGGTCGTGTTCGAGGTCGAGGTCAGCTCGCGGTAGCGGCCCTGACCCGGCAGCCAGGCCTCGATGTCGTACTTCTTGGCGGCGCTAGCGCCGAGGTCGTCGACGGCGATGTTCACGACGCGGTAGGGGATCTCGAGGTCGGACATGATCTCCTCCTCGATCGCCAGCAGCCGCTCGTGCTCCTCGGGGCTGCGATCGGGCTCGACGAACGAGAACATCTCGACCTTGTCGAACTGGTGCACGCGGAAGATGCCGCGCGTGTCCTTGCCGGCCGAGCCGGCCTCCCGCCGGAAGCAGGGCGAGAAGCCCGCGTAGCGCAGCGGCAGGTCGGCGGCGTCGAGGATCTCGGTGGCATGCAGGGAGGCGATCGCCACCTCGCTCGTGCCGACGAGGTAGAGGTCGTCGGCGGGCAGGTGGTAGATCTGCTGCTCGGTGTCGGGCAGGTAGCCGGTGCCGTAGAGCGCCTGCTCGCGCACGAGCACCGGCGGGATCACGGGCTCGAAGCCGTGGCCGCGCAGCTTGGCCATCGCCCACTGCACGAGCGCGAGCTCGAGCATCACGAGGTCGCCGCGCAGGTAGGCGAAGCGCGAGCCCGACAGGCGCGCCCCGCGCTCCATGTCGATGCGCTCGCCCGCCAGCTCGAGGTGGTCGCGGCCGCTGCTTCGCCGCGTCGCGTCGCCGACCGTGCGCAGGACCTCGTCCTCGGGCTCGGCGGCGGTCGGGTCGGGGAGGTTGGGCAGCGTCGTCAGCAGCGCCTGCAGCTCGGCGTCCGCCGCACGTGCCTCCTCGGCGCGGGCCTTGACCTCGGCCGAGAGCTGCTTCAGCCGCGCGAGCTGGTCGCCGACGTCGCGCCCCTCGCGCTTGCCGGCCGCGACCTGCTCGGAGGCCGCCTTCTGCTCGGCGCGCAGCGCCTCGGCCGCCTGCGCGGCGTCGCGCCAGCGGCGATCGAGCTCCAGCACGCGGTCGACGCGCTCGGCGACGTCGCCGCCGCGGCGCGCGAGCGCGGCGCGCACCACCTCGGGATCGCGGCGGATCAGCCTGAGGTCGAGCATGGCGGGGCCGCGCCCGGGCCGGCTATCCGCCGGCGGCGGACTTCTTGCCGGCGTACTCGGCGACGAACGCCGCGACCTGCTGGGCCTCGGGGCCGGTCACGATGTTCTCGGGCATGATCGCGCCCGAGAAGCCGCCGTTGGCGATCGCGAACAGGACGTCGGGGACCTGCTCCTTGCGGAAGTCCAGGTTCGGCCCGTCGACGTTCTCCTTGTCGGCGACGTTCGTCGCCGAGCCCTGCGTCCCGGCCGCCTGCAGCGTGTGACACGCGCCGCAGCGGGCGGCGAAGAGGACGGCCCCGTTGTGCTTGGGATCGTTCTTGGGAACGCTCACCGACTGGGAGCCGCAACCCCACGCGATGAGCGCCGCGGCGGCGAGGCTGGCGGCGATGACGAGGCGGCGGGCCATTGGCGGCGCAGATGATACGGAACAATGCCCCGGGCGATGTCCCGCCGTCCCGCCATCCTCGCCGCCCTCGGCGCCTGCCTGCTCGCGCTCGGCGGCTGCGGTGGCGGCGGCG
>JAXDFS010000146.1:0-2527 GCA_034665465.1 Solirubrobacteraceae bacterium | reverse complement strand
CGCCACGGACCGAAGAAGTCCGTGCCGCTGGCACTGTCCTCCTTCGCCCCGCGGCGCGGGTGGGCGGTCCGATCACGATACGGGCACATCTGACGGCCCCGGCCGCGAAATCAACCATCTAGACGGCGGCGGGGTAGGAGCCCAGCACCTCGACGCGCTCGCAGTGCGCGCGCAGGCCGGCGACGGCCTCCGCGACGGGCTTGGAGTCCGCGTGCCCCTCGCAGTCGACGAAGAAGCGGTAGTGGCCGAGCTGCGCGCGCAGCGGGCGCGACTCGATCTTCGTGAGGTTCACGCCCCGGAACGCGAACTCCGACAGGCAGCGCACGAGCCAGCCGGGGCTGTCGTCGCCCGCGCCCCAGAAGGCCAGCGACGTCTTGCTGGGGACGTCAGCAGCGACCTCGACCGGCTCGCGGGCGAGCCAGACGAAACGGGTGGCGTTGCCGGGCTCGTCCGCGACGTCGGCGGCGAGGATGCTCGCGCCGTAGAGGCTCGCCGCGCGACGCGTGCCCAGCGCCGCCCACGGCGCCGCCTCGCCGGCGACGATCCGCACGGCCTCGGCGGTCGAGTCGGCGGCCGCGACGGCTGCGGTCGGAAGGTGCTCGCGCAGGAAGCGGGCGCACTGGGAGATCGCCTGCGGGTGTGAGAGCACACGCTCGATCTGCGCGAGCGTCGTGCCGTCGCGCACGATCAGGCACGGCGAGACGGGCACGACGACCTCCCCGACGACCTCCACGTGGGTGCCGTCGTCGGCGAGCGTGTCCAGCGTGACGCCGATCGGTCCCTCCAGCGCGTTCTCGATCGGCACGACCGCGCGCTCGACGCTGCCGTCGTGGACGGCCATCACCGTGTCGCGGACGGTCGGCAGCGCCACCAGCGTGGCGCCCTCGGCGTCCGGGGACGAGCGGACGGCGTCCTCCGAGAAGGTGCCCTCGGGGCCGAGATAGCCCAGGCGCATCAGGACAGCGCGAGGCGGAGGGCTTCCTCCTCCTCGGGAGACAGGCGCAGCTCGCCCTTGCCGCCGGAGACCTGCTTGGCGTACAGCCGCGCCTGGTCGCGGTGGTGGATCGACGACAGCACGACGCCCGACTTGGAGCTGTCGAGCAGCGCGATCGAGGTCGACTGGCGCCCGGACATCTCGTTGTAGGCGTCGTAGCGGATGAGGCCGCAGTGGGCGATCGCGCCGTCCAGGCGGCTCTCGGCGACGCCGACGCGCTCGTCGAGGCGGGCCACGACGTCGGTGACGTAGTCGTGCAGCGTGCGGAAGGAGGCGTCGATCGCGGCGGCGTGAGCGACGAGGTCGGCGCCCTTCTCGCCCAGGATCACCTGCTGGTCTGCGCGCAGCCGGCGCAGCCGGCGAAAGAGCAGGCCCACGAGACAGAGGGCGAGAAAGGCGATCACCGCGCCTGCGATCGCCACGATCCCGACCGTTGAGCTGAGCTGCGCAGCCATCGGCGCACACCGTAGCGCCCCGTCAGTTGCGGGAGAACAGCGCCGAGAAGTCCTGGGAGTTGTTTGTCGTGTTCTTCTCGCCCGGCACCGGCAGGACCTCGACCGTGATCGTGACCGCGGAGGTCAGCGGGGGCGCCTGGCCGAGCGGGATCGCGACGGTCGCCTCGGCCTTGGGCAGCGTCTGGTCGACGGCCTTCTGGACCGTGATGGTGTCGCCGGCGCCGCGGATGCGGATGCGGATGCGCACGTCGGTCTCGGGGTTGTCGCCCTGGTTGGCGAACTTCACGTTGAACGTCGTGTTGGCGCCGGCCGTGATCCGGTTGGCGGCCGGGCGCGGCTGCAGCGTCTGGTTGCCGACGGACACGGCCAGGATGCCGTGGCCGTGCAGGCCCGGCAGGGGCTCGGTGCTCGCCGTGTCGGGCGTGCCGCGGGCGGCCTGCGCGTTGATGCGCTTGGCCACGGTCCCCGGCGTCAGCCAGCCGAGGTTCTGCAGGAACTCGCTCTTCTGGATCGTCTGCCCGCTGATCTGCTTGTCGTCGAGCACCTGCTTGATGAGCGCGGCGGCGCGGCGGTTGTAGACGACGTCGGCGGCGGTGAAGGCCTGCATCTCGCCGGCGATGCTCTTCACGGCGGGCTCGGCGGTGGCGGCATCGGTCGCCAGGGCGCTGGGCAGCTTCTCGGCCACCTTGCCCATCGCCTCCTGGACGAGCCCGAGCGACAGCAGCAGGTTGCGGTCGGCGGGCTTCATGTCGCCGGGGACGTTCAGGTTCGTCGCGCGCTTGGTCAGGCCGACGGCGGCGACCCGCAGCTGGTTGATCTGCGACTGCACGTCGGTCGACGACGTGGCGCCGGCGGCGAGCGTCTGAAAGAAGGAGTCGGCGTTGCCGTTGGCGTCCTGGACGATGCTTGCGACATCGCGGTTGTAGTCCTTCAGCGCCTGCTCCTGGCGGCTGTTGAGGCAGCCGTTGATGCCGAGGACGAGCAGCACGATGACGAGCAGGCCGATGCCCGCCGCGACGACGCGGCGCACGAGCAGCTGCTGGGGGTCGGACGCGGGCCCATACGCCGCGGGCGCGGG
>JAXDFS010000145.1:0-3260 GCA_034665465.1 Solirubrobacteraceae bacterium | reverse complement strand
AGGCTGGGCCCCTCGATGATCGCCGAGGTCAGGGTCGCCAGCATGAGGATGACCAGCACCTGGCCGAGCGGATCGGGGCGCCGCGGCCGCGGCGCGCGGGACTCCGGCACGAAGCGCGCGGTGAGTGCGATCGCCGCCAGGCCGATGGGGATGTTCACGAGGAACACGGCTCGCCAGCTCAGCCCGACGAGCACGCCGCCGAGAACGGGGCCCATGGCCATGCTGATGCCGACGACGGCCGCCCAGATCCCGATCGCCTGCGCCCGCTCGCGCGGGTCCTCGAACGTGTTGCGGATGATCGACATCGCGACCGGGTTGAGCATCGCGCCGGCGACGCCCTGGACCATGCGGAAGGCGATGAGCCAGCCGATCCCCGGCGCGAGGCTGCAGGCCAGCGACGCCGCGGTGAACAGCGCGAGGCCGATCTTGAACACGCGGGCACGGCCGAGGCGATCCGCCGTCGATCCCCCGAGCATGAGCAGGCTCGCGAGCACCACGGTGTAGCCGGCGGTCGCCCACTGCAGCGACGTCACCGACGCGCCGAGGTCGTGCTGGATGGACGGCAGCGCGACGTTGACGATCGTGACGTCCATCCCCACGATCAGCAGGCTCATGCAGCAGATCGCGAGCACGAGCCGGGGCCGCGCCCGCTTCACGGGCTCCGCCGCCGCCATGGTCGTGGTGGTCATATAATCATTGTAGCAGTATAACTACCTGCCGGCGGACCGGGCGGCGCGCCGCCGGGGTCAGGCGGCGCGGGCGCGGCGCTCCAGACGCGCCCGGCTGACCGCAACGGCCTCCGGGTTCGAGTCGACGAGCACGAACCGCCGGCCGAGCGGGCCGCACACCGCGCCGAGGGTGCCCGAGCCGGCGAACGGGTCCAGGCACCAGCCGCCCGGGCGCGAGGAGGCGGCGACCATCCGCCGCACGATCCCCTCGGGCTTCTGCGTCGGATAGCCGGTCTTCTCGCGCGAGTTCGTCGGCACGATCGTGTGCCACCAGCAGTCGCTCGGGCGCTTGCCGCGCGCGGCCTTCTCGGGACCGACGAGGCCCGGGGCCATGTAGGGCTCGCGATCGACCTCGTCGTCGTCGAAGTGATAGCGCGCGCGGTCACGCACGTAGACGAGGATCGTGTCGTGCTTGGCCGGCCAGCGGCGCTTCGGGCGCCCGCCGTAGTCGTAGATCCAGATCAGCTCGTTGAGGAAGCATTCGGGGCCGAAGAGGTCGTCGAGCAGCAGCTTGGCGCGGTGGGCCTCGCGGTAGTCGAGGTGCAGGTACAGCGTGCCGTGCGGCGCCAGCAGCTCGCGCACGCGCTCCAGGCGCGGGGCGAGGAAGCCGTGGTAGTCCGCGAACGCGTCGGCGTAGCCCAGCGCGCCGCGGCGGCGGTCGGCGCCGGTGTTGAACGGCGGGTCGAGGTAGGCCATGTCGAACGCGCCGGCCGGGAGCGCGGCCATCGCGGCGAGGTTGTCGCCGCCCACGAGCAGGTCGTCGTCGAGCACGAGCGGGTCGCCTGCGGTCAGGACGCGCACCGCGCGAGGGTAGCCGCGGCGACGGTCGTTGTACCCTGTCCGCCGTCGGCGGCGACGCGGCCGCGCGGCACGAGGAAACGCGTGGACCAATCGACCGACACAGCGCGCAACGGCCGCGCAGCCGACGAGCTGCACCGCCGGCTCGAGCGCGCCGAGCGCCTGCACCGCGTGCTGCTGGACTGCACCGCGCAGGGCATTCTCGGCCTCGATGCCGACGGGACGCTGACGTTCGTCAACCCGGCGGCCCTGCGCCTGCTCGGCCGGCAGGAGTCCGAGCTGCTCGGCCGGCCGGTCGACGAGGCCGTCGCGGACGCGCGACCGATCCATGCCGCGCTGGCGCAGGGGACGACCGAGCACCGCGCCCGCGAGCAGTTCCTGCGCCGCGACGGCACGCGCTTGGAGGTCGAGTACACCGCGACGCCGCTGGTCTGCGACGCAGGGGTCGAGGGCGCGGTCGTCGCGTTCGCGGACATCAGCGCGCGTCACGAGGCGGAGTCCGCCCTCGCCCGCTACGCCGAGCGCCTGGTGAGCCTGCGCGGCGCAGACCTGGCTGCCACAGACGACGAGCCGCTCCCGCCGCCGCCGACGCCCGCGCAGATCATCGAGCGCGCGACGGCCCTGGCCCGCGACCAGCTCGGCATGCAGATCGCGTTCGTCAGCGAGATCGCCGACGGCCACGAGGTCGTGCGGGCGATCGCGGGCGAGACGCCGGGCCTGGTCTGCGGGGTGTCGGCGCCGCTGGAGGAGAGCTACTGCCGCGGGGTCATGGCCGGCGAGCTGCCGAACATCATCCCCGACGCCGCCAACGACGAGCGGGTGCGCGACCTCGCGCAGACGCGCGAGCTCGGCGTCGGCGCCTACATCGGCGTCCCGCTGCAGCTGCCCGGCGGGCGCGTGTACGGGATGCTCTGCTGCCTGAGCCACCAGCCGGCGCCCGGGCTCGACGAGCGCGACCTGCGCTTCCTGCAGACCTTCGCCGGCATCGTCGCCGACCAGCTCGCGCGCGAGGAGCTCGAGGCCCGCGCCGCTCGCCTGCAGGGCGTGGCAGCGACGACGCAGGCGCTCCTGTCGGCACTCGAGGCGCGCGACGAGTACACCGGCAACCACTCCGAGAGCGTCGTCGCGCTGGCGCACGACGTCGCGGGCGAGCTCGCGCTGTCAGGCGACGAGGTGGCGGCCGTCGAGCAGGTCGCGCTGCTGCACGACGTCGGCAAGGTCGGCGTCCCCGACTCGGTGCTGCAGAAGCCGGGCCCGCTGGACGAGCTGGAGTGGCAGATCATGCGCGAGCACCCGGCGATCGCCGAGCGCATCGTCGTCGCGGTTCCCGGCCTCGCGCACCTCGCGCCCGCGGTGCGCGCCGAGCACGAGCGCTGGGACGGCGGCGGCTACCCCGACGGGCTCGTGGGCGAGGCGATCCCGCTGGTCAGCCGGATCGCCCTGTGCTGCGACGCCTACGACGCGATGACGAGCGACCGGCCCTACCGCGCGGCGATGACGCGCGAGCAGGCCGTCGGCGAGCTGACCGCCAACGCCGGCGGGCAGTTCGATCCGCAGGTCGTCACGGCGCTGGTCGCGGTCCTCGCCCGTCGCCCGTCGGCCTAGGCTCCCGGCGCGGACTGCGCCCAGGCTTGCGAGGCTAGTGTCATGAGGCAGAACTTCGTGTGCAGCTGAGGGATGCCGGGGCGTGTCTGCCGGTGACCGGCATCCACTGTCGTACTGGTGGTACGGCCG
>JAXDFS010000144.1:0-2886 GCA_034665465.1 Solirubrobacteraceae bacterium | reverse complement strand
GGCCGGGGTCATCCTGGCCTCCGACGTCTTCCACTCCGGCGCCGACGTCGAGTCACTGCTGTTCGGGAGCCTGCTCGTGGTCGACGGCTCCGACCAGATACTGGCCGCCGCGGCCGCGGTCCTGGCGGTGATCGCGACCCTCGCGCTCGGACCGCGCTGGCTCGCGACGGGATTCGATGCCGATGCCGCGCGCGCACTCGGCGTTCGCTCCAGCGCGACCGACCTGGCGCTGCTCGCCCTCGTGGCGCTCGCGGCCGTGAGCACCCTCGCCGCCGTCGGGGCGCTGCTCGCGAGCGCCCTGCTGGTCATCCCGGCGGCGACCGCGCGCCTGTGGACCCGCCGCATGTGGACCTGGCAGCTTGCGAGCGTCGGCGTCGCCGCGGCCGAGGGCGTCGCGGGCCTCTGGCTGTCCGTGATGCTGAACGCTCCTCCCGGCGCGACCATCGCCGTGCTGGCGGGCGCCGTGTTCGCTCTCGCCCCGCTCCCTCCCCTGCTGATCCGGGCGCGCCGCGGCGCCATGCCGGCCGCAGCCGCGGCGGCGCTGCTCGTGCTGTTCGCCGCCGGCTGCGGCAGCTCGGCCAGCGGCGGCGGGACCAAGCCGCTCGTCGTCGCGACCACGACCCAGATCGGCGACTTCGCCCGCGCGGTCGGCGGCAACGCGATCGAGGTCCACCAGATCCTCCGCCCCAACACCGATCCGCACGAGTACGAGCCGCGGCCCGACGACGTCGTCGCCACCACCAGGGCCAAGCTGGTCCTCGAGAACGGGGACAACCTCGATGCGTGGATGTCGAAGGTCGTCCAGCAGGCAGGCGGCAGCCCGGCAGTCGTGACGCTGGGCGACGTCGTTCCCGACCGGCTGCCGGGCGAGGCCAGCGGCCCCGAGGCGTCGAAGTTCGACCCGCACTGGTGGCACGATCCAGCCAACGCCGTGGCCGCCGTCCAGGGCATCCGAGCCGCACTCGACCGCGCGCTGCCGCAGCACAAGGCGCAGTTCGACCGCAGCGCAGCTGCGTACGTGGCCAAGCTGCAGACCCTCGACGCCGGGATCAAACGCTGCTTCGCGACGATCCCGCGTGCGGAGCGCAAGCTCGTCACCAGCCACGACGCGTTCAACTACTTCGCGCATCGGTACGGAGTGCAGGTGGTCGGGGCGATCATCCCGTCGCAGTCGACCCAGGCCCAGGCCTCGGCGGGCGACGTCGCCCGGCTGGCCCGGCAGGTGAAGCGCGAGCACGTCCGCGCGATCTTCATCGAGCGCTCGGTCAACCCGAAGCTCGGCGAGGCGGTCGCGCGCCAGACGGGCGTGATCGGCTCGCTCAAGCTGTACGGCGACACGCTCGGGCCGGCAGGCTCATCGGGGGCCACCTATCTGGGCATGGAGAAGGCAAACGCCGACGCGATGGCGCGCGGGTTCACCGGGGGCAAGCGGGGCTGCTCGTGACCGGCCCGCTGGCACAGGCCGAGGGCCTCGCGGTCGGCTACGACGGCGCGCCGGTTCTCACCGGGGTCACCTTCAGCGCAAACCCCGGCGAGCGACTCGCCGTCCTCGGACCCAACGGCGGCGGCAAGACCACGCTCTTCCGCGCGCTGCTCGGCGAGCTGGCTCCCCTGTCCGGCGCCGTCGACGTGCGCACGCGATGCGCGCTCGTCGCGCAGACCGAACGCTCGCGGCTCGACTTTCCGGTGACGGCCCTCGACGTCGCGCAGATGGGGACGGTGCCGCGGCTGCCGTGGTGGCGCCGGCCGGGCCGGGCCGAGCGCGAGCAGGCGCTCCAGGCGCTCGACGCGGTCGGGCTCGCGGAGGAGGCCGGCCGCTCGTTCGGCGACCTCTCGGGCGGCCAGCGCCAGCGCGTGCTGATCGCGCGGGCGCTCGTCCAGGATGCGCAGCTGCTGCTGCTGGACGAGCCGTTCACCGGCCTCGATGCGGTGAGCGCCATGAGGCTCGACCAGCTCCTGACCGACCTGGCGGCGGCCGGCCGCGGGCTGCTGATCGCCACACACGACGTCGAGCAGGCGCGCCGCTGGGACCTCGTTCTCTGCCTGAACCGCCGTCAGGTCGCCTTCGGCACGCCCGAGGAAGCGCTGACGCGCGAGACGCTGGCCGCCACCTACGGCGGCGCGCTCGTGACGCTGCCGGGCACCGGTGAGCAGGTGCTGCTGCCCGCCGACCACCACCACGGGGACCACGTCCACTGATGGACGCGCTCTGGCACGCATTGTCGGACCCGTGGAGCGGCGAGATCATGCGCCGGGCCTTCGCCGAGGTCGCGCTGGTGGGCGCGGTCGGCGGTGCGATCGGCTGCTGGGTGGTGCTGAACGAGCTGTCGTACGGGGCCGAATCCCTCCCCCACGCCATGTTCCCCGGCCTGGTGCTCGCAACGCTCGGCGGCGTGCCGCTGCTGGTGGGTGGCGCGGGCGGCCTGCTTCTGGCCGCCGGGGCGATCGCGCTGGCGACGCGCACTCCCCGCATCGGCCGCGACAGCGCGATCGCGGTCGTCGTCACCGCGCTCTTCGGACTGGGCGCGCTGCTCGCGCTGGCTCCGCAGACGCCCGCCGGCATCCAGAGCCTTCTCTTCGGCGACATCCTCGGCGTGTCGCGGGCCGACCTGGCCGCTGCGGCGGCGCTCGCGCTCGTGGTGCTCGTCGCGCTGCGGCTGCTGCACAGCCGCCTGGTCATCGCCGCCTTCGATCGCACGACCGCGACGGCGCTGGGCGTGCAGCCCGCGCTGGCCGATCTGGCGCTGCTCGTGCTGCTCGCGGTGAGCGTGCTGGTCGCGGTACAGGCACTGGGAAACCTGCTCGTGGTGGCCCTCGTGGTGGCGCCCGCTGCGGCCGCGCGGCTCGTGGCCCGCCGCATGCTTCCGATGATGGGGATCGCGGCGG
>JAXDFS010000143.1:0-5531 GCA_034665465.1 Solirubrobacteraceae bacterium | reverse complement strand
GCCGCCGGCGCGCACCGCAACGGCTCCGATGGCGGCAACGTCCGCGGCGGCCGGCGCCGGCGCCGCGACCAGCCCCAGTTTCACTCCTACTACGGGCGCCCGATCATCAAGGAGCCGACCTGGGAGGCGCTGGACATCGCCGGCTACCTCTTCCTCGGCGGCCTTGCCGGGGCGTCCTCGGTGGTGGCCGCGGGGGCGAGCGCGACCGGGCGCCCGGCGCTGGCGCGCACAGCGAAGTGCGGGGCGGCCGGGGCGATCACCCTGTCGCTCGGCGCGCTCGTCCACGACCTCGGGCGCCCGGAGCGCTTCCTGAACATGCTGCGCGTCGTGAAGCCGACGTCGCCGATGAGCATGGGCGTGTGGCTGCTGACGGCATACGCCCCGATCGCCGGCGTCGCGGCCGTGAGCGACGTCACCGGGCGCGCGCGGGCCGTCGGCGCGGCCGCCACCGTGACAGCCGCAATGCTCGGGCCGGGTGTGGCCTCCTACACCGCGGTGCTGATCGGCGACACCGCGGTGCCTGCCTGGCACGACGGCTTTCGCGAGCTGCCATTCCTCTTCGTCGGATCCGCCGCGACGGCCGCTGCCGGCCTCGGCCTGCTCGGCGCGCCGATGCGCGAGACGGCGCCGGTCCGGCGCCTGGCGCTCGCCGGCGTCATGGTCGAGATCGCGTCCCTGAAGCTCCTCGAGCGGCGCGTCGGCATGGTCGCCGAGGTGTTCAAGAAGGGCCGGGCCGGGCACCTGATGCGCGCCGCCGAGGCGCTGTCGGCCGGCGGCGCGCTGCTCGTCGCGCTCCCGGCGACGCGGCGCAGCCGGCTCGCATGCGCGGTCGCGGGCGCAGGCCTGCTCGCGGCGTCGGCCTGCACGCGCTTCGGGATCTTCGAGGCCGGCGTCGCCTCCGCGCGCGATCCGAAGTTCACCGTCGGGCCCCAGCGCGAGCGCCTGGCTGCGCGCGAGCAAGTGTGAAGAAACGACGGTGTGAGTCGCCGCCATGAGCTATGAGGTCGAGCTGCAGCCGGGCCCCGATCAGACGCAGGAGGCGCTCGTCGTCCGTCACGCCGACGGCAGCACCGAGCGCTTCCGGCTGCACGAGTACCGCCGGGTCTATGCCGTCCCGGGGCTCTACGAGGAGGTCGTCCAGGAGCGCCTGCGCTGCGCGTCGCCGGCGAAGCTGGCCGACCTGCTGGTCGGGTGTGCCGCCCGCGCCGGGACCGAGCCCGGCGCGCTGGCGGTCTTCGACCTGGGCGCCGGCAACGGCGTCATGGGGGAGGCGCTTCGTGCGCGCGGAGTCCGGACGCCCGTGGCATCCGACAACATCGGCGAGGCCCGCGATGCTGCGCTGCGCGACCGCCCCGGGCTGTACGCCGAATACCTCGTCGGCGACACGGACGACCTGCCGCAGGTGCCCGGACTCATCCGCGAGCACGGGCTCAACGCGCTGGTCGCCGCCGGCGCCCTCGGGCTCGGGCACATCTCGGCCGACAGCTTCCACCGCCTGTGGAGCGCGTTCCCCGGCGGCTCCTGGTTCGCGGTCAGCCTGCACGAGGATCTGGCCGAGCCCGGCGGCAGCGACTTCGGCGACTATCTCGCCGGCATGGAGGGCCGCGCCGACGGAGCAGAGATCCTCGTGCGCGAGCGCTTTCGCCACCGCCTGACGATGGCGGGCGAGCCGATCACGTACGTCGCGGTCGTCGCGCGCCGGCCGCTGACCGACGGGTAAGACGCCGCTGCGCGACGCCGCTAACAGGGCATGACCGAACTTGCCCTCCTAGCGATCTTCAGCCGCCTCATGACCTGGGGCCTGGGCCCCGTCATCGCCACGCGCACGGTGGCCGCCGACAGCGACGCCGTGCACGACCTCCTCTCCGACCCGGCGAACCAGCGGCGGCTGCTGAACGCCGCCGCGCGCCTGCGGGCGGCCGTCCGCGTGAGGGTTGTCACGCCTCGCGTGCTCAAGACCGAGTTGACGCTCTGCGGCAGGACGGTCGCGTGGGCCACCTGGATCGTCAGCGCCGGGCGCGGGACCACGGAGGTCGACCTCCTCGTGCAGCTGCAATCCCGCGGCCTCCTCGCGCGCACGGCCATGGTGCTGGGCGGCGAGCGCTGGATCGCCCGGCGGCTGGAGGCCGTGCTTGGGCGGCTGGCCACCTTGTCGGCGCACGCCGCCGAGAACGTGATCGAGCTGCCGTCCGCGGCATCGGTGCTGCCGCGCGCCGGGCGGCGTAAGAACGCGCCGGCGCCCGACGCCAAGCACGCAGCGCTCCACCGCTGACGGAGCCCCCTGAACCCTGGCGGAAAGGCGGCAGACGTGTCTCTCGAGCTGACGAAGAAGATCGCCGACTCGGTCCCCTGGCTCGACGACTCCGCCAAGCGGGCGCAGGCGCCCGTGCAGCGATTCTTCGCCGCCCGGCCGCGACTGCACAACGCGCTCGACGGCACGTGGCTGGGCGTGCCGCTGCATCCCGTCCTCACCGACGTGCCGCTGGGCGCGTGGACGAGCGCCCTCGCGCTGGACGCCGTCGCGGCCGTCACCGGATCGGCCGCAGCCGACGGCGCCGCCGACGGCGCGCTTGCCGTCGGCATCGCCGGCTCCCTGCCGGCGGCCCTCACCGGGACCTCCGACTGGCGCGACCTCATCGGAGAGGAGCGCCGGATCGCGACCGTCCACGGGCTGCTCAACGTCGTGGGCTTGGGCCTCAACGTCGCCTCGCTCATGCAGCGCCGCCGCGGGAACCGCGGGGCCGGGCGGGTCCTCAGCGCAGCGGCGCTCACGATCTCCGGGACGGCGGCGCATCTCGGCGGCGAGCTCAGCTTCGGCCTCGGCGTGCGTGTCAACCACACGTTCGCCGACACGCAGCCGAGCGAGTTCGTCGCTGTCGCCGACGAGGCCGACCTCGCGGGCGACGAGCTCATGACGGTGACCGTCGAGGGCACGAGCGTGCTGATCGCGCGGGCGCAGTCGGGCGAGCTGTGCGCGATCGCGAACACGTGCAGCCATCTCGGCGGCCCACTGGGCGAGGGCGCGCGCCACGGCGACGTCGTCGCATGCCCGTGGCACGGCTCGCGCTTCGATCTGTGCAGCGGGGCGGTGGTCGAGGGCCCCGCCGTCTTCGCGCAGCCGCGCTATGAGGTGCGCACGCGCGACGGGCGCATCGAGCTGCGCGGCGCGAGCGGCGCCTGAGCGCGCAGCGGGCCGACCACCGCACCAACCCGTGACAGATCAGCGCGCCGGCGCTACGATCCGCCGAGGCTCGCCTCCCGATTCACCTCGGGGCCGCGGGTCGCGACAGTTGTCGGGCACAGGCTCGTGTTTTAGGCACCCGCTGGATCCGCTTTCTCATGTCCGACGAGACGGAGGATCACGTTGCCCGGCACCACCGATCGCACGAAGCCCGCCACCGACGCTGCGCAGTCATCGGACCGCGGCCGCGACGAGCTCGGGCCCGCGACGAACCTGCGCGCCGCCAGGATGCGCCGCTCCAACCAGGGCGCGCTCGCGGCCGCCGTGCGAGCGCTCAGCTCGAGCCGCGGGCCGCGGCCGATGCGCTGAGCGCACCGGCGTAGGTCCGCTCAGGACTGCGGCGGTGTGGCGGGCTCTTCGGGGGCCAGGACGAACGATTCGATCGCGATGTCCGGATCGATGTGGTTCGCGCTCAGAAACGCGATGACCTTGCGCCCGAGGACCTCTTCGACGCCCGCGACGAGGTCGTCGCCCATGATCTCCTGAAAGCTCGCCCGCGTGGTGAGCACGAGCTCGCCGCGGGCGTTGTCGACCAGCGACAGCTCGCCCTTGGTCAGCGTGTCCTGCAGCACGACCGTCACGAGATCGTCGTTGAAGAACGTGCGCGCCTTGGTCGGGCCGCGACCGGTGTACTGACTGAGCAGGCGGACCGTCAGGTTGGAGATCGCCGAGGACTTCGATCCTCCGGCGGTCGGGTGGTGGGTCTCGGTGCCGGGCATCCGGCCTCCTGGGGCTCGTCTCCTCCCTGATACGGGCCGCGCGAAAAGTAGGGGGGAGACGGGAGGAACCCGTCCACGCGGCCCGCGCCCACCCGCCGTTCCAGCCGTCGTGGCTGTCCGGCTGGAACTCGCGTGCCTTACAGGCTATCGCGGGGAGGAAGCGAACTGCCAGGCGAGCCCGATGCGCGCTTCGTCTACGATCGCCGCCCCGTCGATCCGACAGAGGAGCGCAGGCATGGCGATGGAGGCCGGGTTTCACTGGCTGTGGCCGACCCCGATCGGGCTGCACCGCTACGCCGACGCCGCGACGCTCAATCCCCTGTTGGTCCGCCTCTTCGCAGAGGGGCGCGCGGCGCAGGAGCGCCAGCGCGGCGAGGAGCGCAAGCCGTTCTTCGCCAGCGACGACGACCTGCTGCATCGCGTCAAGCTCGACGAGTGGCAGGACTTCGTCGGCTTCCTCGTGGCCAGCCTCGGCGAGACGGCCAAGGAGGCCAACCGGGAGGCCTGGGCCGGACAGGAGCTCGGCCTGCAGGTCGGCATCGAGGGGATGTGGTTTCAGTGCAGCCGCGAGGGCGCGTTCCACGACGTGCACACCCACGGCAACTGCTCCTGGTCGGCGGTGTACATCGTGCAGATCGACGACGCCGAGCAGCGCGTGACGCACCCGGTCTACGGCGCGGCCAACGGCGTGACACGACTCTACGGCCCGCCCTTCAGCGCGCTGGGCGGCGCCTTCGTCGACCTCGGCAACGCCTATCTGCAGCCGCCGAGCCTGGACGTCGAGCCGGTGTCGGGGCAGCTGCTGCTGTTTCCCTCCTGGCTCGCGCACCAGGCCCTGCCCTACGACGGCGAGAAGGAGCGGGTGATCATCTCCTTCAACGCGAGCATCCACGGGGCCCAGGGCGATCAGATGCACGGCTACAGCCCGCACTGACGCGCCCGCCGTGACGGCGTCGGCGCTCAGATGGTGAAGGTGTTGCTGCCCTCGACCAGGCGCGTGCGGATGCGGATCGCGTCCTTGGTGCGCCCCGCCGCCTCGTAGGCGCCGGCGAGGTTGCCGCGGCTGCCGACGGTGTCGGGGTGCTCGGCTCCGAGGACGCGCTCGAGGTCGGCGAGCAGCGGCTCGTAGATCGCGATCGCCTCGTCGATGCGCCGGGCGTCCAGGTAGTCGTTGGCGAGGTTGTTGCGGGTGCGCAGCGTGTTCGGGTGGTCGGCGCCGAGGACGCGCTCGAGGTCGGCGACGAGCGGCTGCAGGATCGCGATCGCGTCCTCGAACCGACCGCTGTCCTGATAGGCGTTGGCGAGCGTGTTGCGGGTGTTCAGCGTCGTCGGGTGGTCGGCGCCGAGGACCCGCTCGCGGTCGGCGAGCAGGGGCTCGAGGAGCGCGATCGCATCCGCGGTCCGATCGGCCGCCTGATAGGTGCCTGCGAGGCTGCCGCGACTGGCCAGCGTGTCGGGGTGCTCGGCGCCGAGGATCCGCTCGCGGTCGGCGAGCAGCGGCTCGTAGATCGCGATCGCCTCGTCGATGCGCCGGGCGTCCAGGTAGTCGTTGGCGAGGTTGTTGCGGGTGC